>NZ_JBEYVB010000017.1:0-140077 GCF_040643815.1 Micromonospora sp. NPDC047074 | reverse complement strand
CCCCCCCCCCCCCCCCCCGCCGGCGGCCCGGCCCCCCCCCCCCCGCCGTGGGCCGCCACGCCCGGGCACGGCCGTCCACGGGCCGGGCGCGGCGGGTGCGTGGCGATTAGCGTCAGTGGGGTACGCGGCGTCGTGGCGCGCCGGATAGGGTCGTGGGTATGACCCACCAGGTGCACGCCTTCGAGCCGCCGGAGCGGTTCGTCGCCGGGACTGTCGGGCCGCCGGGGGAGCGCACGTTCTTCCTCCAGGCGCGCGGCGGTGGCCGGCTGGTCAGCGTCGCGCTGGAAAAGGTCCAGGTGTCGTTGCTCGCCGAGAAGCTGGAGGAGCTGCTCTCCGAGGCGCAGCGCCGGTTCGGTGTGGAGCTGCCCCAGACGCTGCCGGCCGTCGGTGACAACGACCCGCTGGACACGCCGGTCGACGAGGAGTTCCGGGTCGGCACGCTCGGGCTGGCGTTCGACGTCGACACCGCGACCGTGGTGATCGAGGCCATCGCCGCAGGTGAGGCCGAGGTCGAGGTCGACCTCGGCGAGCCCGACGACGAGGACGACGTCGACGTCGACGAGGAGCCCGACGACGACCTCGACCGGCTCCGGGTGCGGCTCACTCCGGAGGCCACCCGCCAGTTCATCGAGCGGGCCCGACGGGTGGTCAACGCCGGCCGGCCGCCCTGCCCGCTCTGCGGCCAGCCGTTGGATCCCGCGGGTCACCTCTGCCCACGCCACAACGGCTACCACCGGTGACGTCGTCCGAACTTCAGCCCCGACAGGACGGCGAGGCCGCGCTCCGGTTGCTCCGGGACGGTCAGCTCGACCTGGAGGGGCGGCTCGTCGACGCCTCCAACACCACCCTGCGCGGCATCCTGACCCTCGACGGGGCGACCGCCCGCTGTGTCTACAAGCCGGTGCGGGGCGAGCGTCCGCTGTGGGACTTCCCGGACGGCACGCTGGCCGGCCGGGAGGTCTCGGCGTACGTGGTCTCCCAGGCCACCGGATGGGACCTGGTGCCTCCGACGGTGCTGCGTGACGGCCCGCTCGGGCCGGGATCGTGTCAGCTCTGGATCGACGAACCGCAGGACGCGCAACCCCTGGTCGGGTTCGTGCCGGCCGACGAGCTGCCGCCCCGTTGGTTCCCGATCGCCGCGGCCCGCGACGACGACGGCAGGCCGTACGCGCTGGCCCACGCCGACGACCCGAGGCTGGCCCGGCTCGCGGTGCTCGACGCGGTCATCAACAACGCGGACCGCAAGGGCGGGCACGTGTTGGTCGGCCCGGACGACCGGATCTACGGGGTCGACCACGGGGTGAGCTTCCACGTCGAGGAGAAGCTGCGCACGGTCCTCTGGGGCTGGGCCGGCCGGCAGTTGCCGGCGGACGCCGTGGAGATGCTCGACGCGCTCGCCGGGCAGCTCGCCGGGGCGCTCGGGGCGGAACTTTCCGACCACCTGACTTCCCGCGAGGTCGACGGACTGGCCGGCCGGGTCGACCGGCTGCGGCACAGCGGCCTCTTCCCGCAGCCGTCGCAGGACTGGCCGGCGGTGCCCTGGCCCCCCATGTGACGGCCTCCCGTCCGACCGCCCGCCAGGGTGCCGGTCCGGTCCCGGTGCCCGCTCGCGGCGCTGTCGCGATGATCACTGTGGGCCGGTCCTGCCGTGCCGCGTCGGCTGGTTAGGCTGACGGACATGGACTCTTGGGCGGGACACGAGGTGCCGCGGTTGCCGGGCAGGGGCGGGCCGCTGGTGTTGTTCGACTCGGCGCGACAGGGTGTCCACCCTAGCGATCCGGCCGGCACCGCCACCATGTACGTCTGCGGGATCACCCCGTACGACGCCACCCACCTGGGCCACGCCGCCACCATGATCACATTTGACCTGGTGCAGCGGGTGTGGCGGGACGCCGGCCGGGACGTGCGCTACGTGCAGAACGTCACCGACATCGACGACCCGCTGCTGGAGCGGGCCGAGCGGGACGGTGAGGACTGGAAGGTCCTGGCGATGCGGGAGACCGCGCTGTTCCGGGAGGACATGGAGGCGCTGCGGATCATCCCGCCGGCGCACTACGTCGGTGCGGTCGAGTCCATCCCCGACATCGCCGACCGGGTCCTCGTGCTGCTCAAGGACGGGGCCGCGTACCGCCTGGCGGACGGCACCGGCGACGTCTACTTCGACATCGCCGCCGTGCCCGGGTTCGGCTACGAGTCCAACCTGACCCGTGAGCAGATGCTGGAGATCTTCCCCGAGCGCGGGGGCGACCCGGACCGCCCTGGCAAGCGTGATCCGCTCGACCCGCTGCTGTGGCGGGGTGCCCGCGAGGGCGAGCCGTCCTGGCCGGGCGGCGAACTGGGCACCGGCCGGCCCGGCTGGCACATCGAGTGCACGGTCATCGCGCTCAACCTGCTCGGTGACCGGATCGACGTGCAGGGCGGCGGCAACGACCTGATCTTCCCGCACCACGAGTGCTCCGCCGCGCACGCCGAACGGCTCACCGGCGCCGCGCCGTTCGCCGGCCACTACGTGCACGCCGGCATGATCGGCCTGGACGGCGAGAAGATGTCGAAGTCCCGGGGCAACCTGGTCTTCGTCTCCCGGCTGCGCGCCGACCGGGTCGATCCGATGGCGGTCCGGTTGGCGCTGCTGTCCGGGCACTACCGCACCGACCGCTCCTGGACCGACGAGCTGCTCGCGACCGCGCAGGAGCGGTTGGCCCGCTGGCGGCTGGCCGCCGCCGCGCCGGCCGGCCCGTCGGGCGAGGACTTCCTGGCCGGCGTACGCGCCCGTCTCGCCGACGACCTGGACTCTCCGGGTGCCCTCGCGCTGGCCGACGAGTGGGCCGAGGCGACCCTCGCCGGCACCGCCCCGGACCCGACCGCCCCCGCCCTCTTCGCCACCACCCTCGACGCCCTCCTGGGCCTCCGCCTCTAACCCCACCCTCCCCACCCCCACCCTCCCCACCCCCACCCCCACCCCCGCCCCACCCCACCAGCCCCGCGATCTTGCACTTTCGGCCCCTGAAGTGCGGCTTTTGTGCGCTTTGTGCGGGCGGAAAGTGCAAGATCGACGCAGCGGGGCCGGCCGCGTCGGGCGGGCGGTGGGGCGGGCGGGGAGGGGAGAGGGGAGGGGCAGGCGGGGGGAGGGTCAGGCCAGGGTCAGGCCTGGGTCTGGGTCCGGGTCCGGGGTGGGGGCGGGGATCTTGTACTCCTCGGTCAGTGTGGTGACCGGGCCGGGCCAGGTTGCCTGGGCGACCTCGATCGGCTTGCGGTGACCGTCGTAGGCGACGTGCAGCAGGTGCAGCACCGGGGTGTCAGGGCGGATCTGGAGGATCTCGGCCTCCTCCCGGCTGGGCTGGCGGGCGCTGATCGTGTCGGTGGCGGAGACGTACCGGCGGCCGGTGGCCTCCTCGGCCTCCTGGTAGAGCGGCCGGCCGAACGCCTCGGCGCGCTCCAGGGAGGTGCCGGCGGTGTCGGCGGGCAGGAACCACGAGGCGCCCACCTCGACCGGGGAGTCCTCGGTGCGGACGAGGTGGCGCCGACAGAGCAGTTCGGTGCCGTCGGTCACCCCGAACGCGTCCGCCACCTCGGGCGGGGCGGGGGCCCGGCCGACCGAGACGAGTTGCTGCCGGTACCGCGCGGCCAGGTCGGTGTGGTAGCCGCGGAAGCCGCCGTACCGGCCCCGGGAGAGCCGGTTGAGTCGCCGCCGGGTGCCGCGGACGTACGTCCCCGAGCCGGGCTTGGTGATCAGGATGCCCTCGACCCGCAGCTGGTCGACGGCGCGCTGCACGGTCTGCTTCGCCACGCCGAACAGCTCGGCGATGGCCGGGATGGACGGCAGCCGCTCGCCCGGCCCCCAGTCGCCGCGGCGGATCTGGGCCTTCAGTTGCGCGGCGATCTGCCGGTGCGGGAACTCGGCCGCCCCCGGATTGATCTGCATACCCGCCTCCTCGATCACAGCTAGGTTCCTAGGATGCCGTAGAGGGGGTGACGGCGCCACCCCGGACACGCCAATCGCCGGGCCCGGACGAGAGGACGTCCGGGCCCGGCGATGACGGGTCAGGCCGGCTACCAGGAGCCGGCGGTGGGGCCGGCGGAACCGCCCCGGCGGCGCAGGTACTTCTCGAACTCCTGGGCGATCTCGTCACCGGTCAGCGGGGTGATGCCCGCGTCGCCGACACGTTCCTCCAGCTCGCGTACGTACTCGCCGAGCTCGGCGTCCTGCTCGGCGGCGCTGCGTACCCGCTGCTCCCACTCGGCGGCCTCCTCGGCGAGGTCGGCCATCGGCACCGGCAGGTCGAGCACCTCCTCGACGCGGTGCAGCAGGGCGAGGGTGGCCTTCGGGCAGGGCGGGTTGTTGGCGTAGTGCGGCACGTGCACCCAGAACGAGACCGCGTCGACCTCGGCCTTGTTGCACGCGTCGTGCAGCACGCCGACGATCCCGGTCGGCCCGTCGTAGCGGGTGGGGGTGAGCTGGTAACGCTGGGCGGCCTCCGCGTCGGAGGCACTGCCGCTGATCGGCAACGGCCGGGTGTACGGCACGTCGGCCAGCAGCGCGCCGAGCACCACCACCCGCTCCACCTCCAGGCTGTGGCAGATCTCCAGTACCTGCTCGCAGAAGGTGCGCCAGCGCATGCTCGGCTCGATGCCCCGGATCAGCACGACGTCCCGCTCGGTGCCCTCGGGGCTGGCCACCATGAAGCGCGTCGTCGGCCACTCCACCCGGCGGGTCTCGCCCTCGGCCATGGTGATGGTGGGGCGGCTGACCTGGAAGTCGTAGAAGTCCTCCGGGTCCAGCTCGGCGACCTGCCGGGCCTGCCACACCTGCTCCAGGTGCTCGACAGCGGCGGTGGACGCGTCGGCGGCGTCGTTCCAGCCCTCGAACGCGGCGATCGCCACGGGGGACCGCAGCACCGGCAGTCCGTCGAACTCCGTCACGCCGTCACCTCACCCTGCTCGTCGGGGCGGCACCGGGGCCGGACCCGGTCGTCCGCCCGCCGGGCGTGGTGCTGTCGCTGTAGTCCTTCACGTCCGCCAGCCTACGTGTCGGGGCGGGATGCGGCCCGTCGGCCGCGCCGGTGGTGCCCGGCGACGGCCGGCCATACCACGATGAACCGGACAGCGTGATCCCGGCGACAGAATGTGGGAAGGCACGTGCGGTGGAATCGGTCGGGTCGCAACCGCACTAACCTGATCCTGTGCGCACCTCATTGCTCGACGTACTGGCAGACCGGATCCTCATCGCCGACGGCGCCATGGGCACGATGCTGCAGGCGGCCGACCTCACCCTGGACGACTTCGAGGGCTACGAGGGCTGCAACGAGGTCCTCAACGTCACCCGGCCGGACGTGGTGCGTGGGGTGCACGAGGCGTACCTGGCCGCCGGTGCGGACTGCGTCGAGACCAACACCTTCGGCGCCAACCTGGCCAACCTGGGTGAGTACGACATCCAGCACCGCATCCGCGAGCTCTCCGAGGCCGGGGCCCGCCTCGCCCGGGAGGCGGCCGACGCGTACGCCACCCCGGAGCGGCCCCGCTTCGTGCTGGGCTCGATCGGCCCGGGCACCAAGCTGCCCACCCTGGGGCACGCCGCCTACGCGACCCTGCGCGACGCCTACCAGGAGAACGCCGAAGGCCTGATCGAGGGCGGGTCGGACGCGCTGATCGTGGAGACCTGCCAGGACCTGCTCCAGGTCAAGGCGGCCGTGGTCGGCTCGAAGCGGGCCATGGCCCGGCTCGGCCGGACGGTGCCGATCATCTGTCACGTGGCGGTGGAGACCACCGGCACCATGCTGGTGGGCAGCGAGATCGGGGCGGCGCTGGCGGCCATCGAGCCGCTGGGGGTGGACCTGATCGGGCTGAACTGCTCGACGGGGCCGGCCGAGATGGGCGAGCACCTGCGCTACCTGTCCCAGCACTCCCGGATCCCGCTCTCGGTAATGCCGAACGCGGGCCTGCCGGTGCTGACCTCGGACGGGGCGTACTTCCCGCTGACGCCCGTGGAGTTGGCCGACGCGCTGCACCGGTTCGTCACCGAGTACGGTGTCTCGCTGGTCGGCGGCTGCTGCGGCACCACCCCGGAGCACATCCGGGTGCTGTCCGAGCGCCTGCACGGCACGAGCCCGGCACCCCGCGAGCCGCGGCACGAGGCCGGCGTCTCGTCGGTCTACCATCCGGTGCCGTTCGCCCAGGACGCCTCCGTGCTGATGGTGGGGGAGCGGACCAACGCCAACGGCTCCAAGGCGTTCCGCGAGGCCATGCTCGCCGGCGACTGGCGGGCCTGCGTGGAGATCGCCCGCAGCCAGGCCCGCGACGGCTCGCACCTGCTGGACCTCTGCGTCGACTACGTCGGGCGCGACGGCACGCAGGACATGCGGGAACTCGCCGGCCGGTTCGCCACCGCCTCCACCCTGCCGATCATGCTGGACTCGACCGAGCCGCCGGTGATCGAGGCGGGGCTGGAGATGCTCGGTGGCCGGTGCGTGGTCAACTCGGTCAACTTCGAGGACGGCGACGGGCCGGAGTCCCGGTACGCCCGGGTGATGCCCGTCGTCAAGGAGCACGGCGCTGCGGTCGTGGCGCTGCTCATCGACGAGGAGGGGCAGGCGCGGACGGCCGAGTGGAAGGTGCGGGTCGCGGCCCGGCTGGTCGACGACCTCACCGGCCGGTGGGGGATGGACCGCTCGGACATCCTGATCGACGCGCTGACCTTCCCGATCGCCACCGGACAGGAGGAGACCCGGCGCGACGGCATCGAGACGATCGAGGCGATCCGGGAGATCGCCGGCCGCTACCCGGGCGTCAACTTCACCCTCGGCATCTCGAACGTCTCCTTCGGGCTCAACCCGGCTGCCCGGCAGGTGCTCAACTCGGTCTTCCTGCACGAGTGTCAGCAGGCTGGCCTGACCAGCGCCATCGTGCACGCCAGCAAGATCCTGCCGTTCAACAAGATTCCCGACGAGCAGCGGGAGGTGGCGCTGGACCTCGTCTACGACCGACGTCGTGAGGGCTACGACCCGGTGCAGAAGTTCATCGAGATCTTCGAGGGCGTGGACGCCGCGTCGGCCCGGGCCGGGCGGGCGGAGGAGTTGGCCGCGCTGCCCCTGGAGGAACGGCTCAAGCGGCGGATCATCGACGGGGAGCGCAACGGCCTGGAGGCCGACCTGGACGAGGCGATGACGCGGGGGCGCAGCCCACTGTCGATCATCAACGACATCCTGCTCGACGGCATGAAGGTCGTCGGCGAGCTGTTCGGCTCGGGCCAGATGCAGTTGCCGTTCGTGCTCCAGTCCGCCGAGGTGATGAAGACCGCGGTGGCGTACCTGGAGCCGCACATGGAGACCGCCGAGGACGGCGGCAAGGGCCGTATCGTGCTGGCCACGGTGCGGGGCGACGTGCACGACATCGGCAAGAACCTGGTCGACATCATCCTGTCCAACAACGGCTACGAGGTCGTCAACATCGGCATCAAGCAGCCGATCAGCGCGATCCTGGAGGCCGCCGAGCAGCACCGCGCCGACGCGATCGGCATGTCGGGCCTGCTGGTCAAGAGCACCGTGATCATGAAGGAGAACCTCGCCGAGATGGCCGCGCGCGGGGTCGCGGAGCGCTGGCCGGTGCTGCTGGGCGGGGCGGCGCTGACCCGGGCGTACGTCGAGGACGACCTGCGGTCGATGTTCCCCGGCCAGGTGCACTACGCCCGCGACGCGTTCGAGGGACTGTCCCTGATGGACCGCGTGATGACCGCCAAGCGCGGCGGGGCGCCGGTCGTCGACGCGGAGCGGGAGGCGGCCCTGGCGGCCCGGCGGGCGCGCCGCGAGCGGCAGCGGGCGGTCGTCACCGAGTCGCTGCCGGAGCTG
This sequence comes from Micromonospora sp. NPDC047074, assembly GCF_040643815.1. Lineage (NCBI taxonomy): Bacteria > Bacillati > Actinomycetota > Actinomycetes > Micromonosporales > Micromonosporaceae > Micromonospora > Micromonospora sp. NPDC047074. Next base: position 132,236 of record NZ_JBEYVB010000017.1, on the reverse strand, counting down.
GACGACGCCTCGGTCCGTTCCGACGTGGCCACCGACGTCGAGGTGCCCACCCCGCCGTTCCTGGGCACCCGGGTGGTCAAGGGTGTGCCGCTGGCCGACTACGCGGCGCTGCTCGACGAGCGGGCCACCTTCCTCGGGCAGTGGGGCCTGCGGGGCGCCCGTGGCGGGCAGGGGCCGTCCTACGAGGAACTCGTGGAGACCGAGGGCCGGCCCCGGCTGCGCTACTGGCTGGACCGGCTGATCGCCGACCAGGTGCTGGAGGCGGCCGTGGTGTACGGCTACTTCCCCGCGTACGCCGAAGGCAACGACCTGGTGGTGCTGGACGAGAACGGGCACGCGGAGCGGGCCCGGTTCTCCTTCCCCCGGCAGCGGCAGGAGCGGCGGCTCTGCCTGGCCGACTTCTTCCGCCCGCGCGGCGACGAGCTGGACGTGGTGGCGTTGCAACTGGTCACCGTGGGGCAGCCGATCAGCGAGTACACCGCGAAGATGTTCGCCCGCAACGAGTACCGCGACTACCTGGAGGTGCACGGGCTGTCCGTGCAGCTCACCGAGGCCCTCGCGGAGTACTGGCACCGACGGATCCGGTCCGAGCTGACCCTCCCGGGCGGCCGTACGGTGGCCGACGCCGATCCGGCGGACCTGGCGGGTCTGCTGCGCACCGACTTCCGGGGCTGCCGGTACGCGTTCGGCTACCCGGCCTGCCCCGACCTGGAGGACCGGGCGAAGGTCGTGGAGCTGCTGGGTGCGGAGCGGATCGGCGTGCAGCTGTCGGAGGAGTTCCAGCTCATCCCGGAGCAGGCGACGGACGCGATCGTGGTGCACCACCCGGAGGCGAGCTACTTCAACGCCAAGTGACCGGCTCAAGTGCTCTGACCAGCATGTCCACCACCGGCGATGGTGGACGGGATGGCAGGCAGGATGCCAGGATGTCGCGGCCGGTGATCTTCGACCTCTTCCACACCCTGGTCCACGGTGCCGACGAGGAGCGTGATCGGGTGGTCGGCGAGATGGCGGTCATGGTCGGGGTGGCTCCGGCGGCGCTGGTCGCCGCGTACCACGCCACCTGGCGAGACCGGCTGGTCCGGTGGGATGTGGAGGAAACCGTCCGCAACCTCGCCGGGCGCCTCGGCGGCACACCTACCGACGATCAGGTGGAACGGGCCGGTGAACATCGGCGAGCCCTCGGGCGCCGGGTACTCGACAGTGTCTCGACCGCGACCCTGGACGTGCTCGACGCGCTACGCGACGACGGGCACCGTCTGGCCCTGATCAGCAACGCCACCTCGGACACTGCCGAGCTGGCCGACCCAACTCCTACTTCGACGTCTGGGTGAAGTCGTCCTTGGTCACGCGACCCGCTCTTGTGCCCTGAGCCGGGTCATCATCGCTCGATGGCTGAAGCTCTCGTCGAGATTCACGTTCCGCTCCTGGCGGCGGGCGGTCTCTCCGATGACGACTACCAGTTCCCCTGGATCGAGGACATCGAAGACTTCCTCGTTGACCTGGAGGAGCGCGGGGAGGTGGAGGTCTACGACGACGGGGAAGAGTGGGAGGGTGTCTACATCTTCTTCATCAGCGGTGCGGACGTGGCGGCCCTGTTGGCTGTCGCCTCCCGAGTCGGGAAGCTACAAAGGGTTCCACGCGGGGCCTTTGCCGTCGTCACGGATGTCGATGCGGACGGGTATGGCCAGGGGCGGCGGGTGGCCCTTGCGTCGTTCTGACGCCGGCTGCCTGCCTGGCTGGGGGACTAGCTGAGTGGCAACCGGGACCGACGGCGGCGGACAACCGTGTCACCCGATCGTCCGGCGCCCGCGACCGCGCCGCTCCGCTCACGGCGTCACTTTGAGTGACATCCTTCGCCCGTAACCCATCACCCTCTCCGGCACTTTGCTCTGCAGCCATGGACGCACCAGTTACGGTACGTGGCATCGTGGGTGACGAGCGCCGCCGGGCGGCCCGGATGATATGGCAGGTGAACCGCATGGTGCGTCCGTGGCTGCAGAGCAAAGGGCATGTTTGGACACCTTGCCGCTCGAAGCCGAGCGTCACAATCCGTCACGCGCGCAGTGGTAGCTCTCCGTGACTATCGCCGGGTGGTGCGGACCCACACCGTGACACCGCGTCCCGCTGACACGCGGATCTGACCGGTTGGCGCGTCGACGACCGGTCAGTGCCAGTTGTGGAAGCTGAGCGCCCGGCAGACCAGGACCGTTCTGCCGGTACGGGCGGACAACTCCTCGGCGTCACGCAGCGCGAAGCGTACGGGCCAGCGCGCGCCGAGCCTCAGATGGCGTCTCGTGCCTGTGGCCGGCAGGAGCAGTTAATAGGGCTGTAGCGGGCCCGGCGCGGCGGGCGTGGCAGGCCCATCCGGCCACAGCCGCAGTCGGCGCCCCCCATGGAACAGCGCGATCCGTTCCAGCATGCTCAGGGTGGTGTAGCCCATCGGTGATGGGGACGCTACCCGGGGCCGCCTGACTGTTCAGCGAGGTCGTGCGGTGCGACGCCGCGCAGCGGGGTGGTCGTGGCGACCGCAACGGCGACCGTCGCGAGCAGCGCCAGCGTCGCGATGCTGGGCAGCGCGGTGGTGGCCGGCGCGGCGAGCACCACCACCAGCAGGCCGAGCAGCCGGCGCCGGCAGAAGGCGCCTTCGGCGAGCCGCCAGATCAGCTGGTCGCCGACGAGGAACACGGACACCCCGCCGTAGAGGGCGGCGTGTCCCAGCGACTCCAACGGTGTGGCCGGCCGTTCCGCCACCTGCGCCAGCGTCGTGGTCAGGCCGAGGGCGACCAGGATCAGCCCGGCGACGATCAGCAGGTGCAGGTAGGTGTAGGCGTCCCGGCCCAGGGTCGCCCCGCGCGGGCTGGCCGACACCTGGGACATGCGCCGGTGGAGCACGCGGTCGGTGCCGACATAGGTCCACCACAGGGCGGCGAGCAGGGTGACGGTCAATGCGACGGCGAACAGGACGGCCAGTGAGATCGGGGTGTCGGCCAGCGCGACCCCGGTGGAGATGAACCCCTGGGCGAAGGCGACCAGGACGATGAGGTTGTACCGCTGCGTCCAGTGTTCGAGCGAGCGGATCCGCCAGTTGCCGGGACCGACCAGGTAGCCGCCCACCAGGTCCAGCACCAGCGCGGCCGTCCAGCACGCCGCGCTGAGCGGCGAGATGGCCTCCTCGCTCCGGGGGAAGGTCACTGTCGCGCCCACCAGCAGTGCCAGTGCCGCCGTGCCGGGAATGGCGGCCCGGGCCACGTGGGCCCGCAGCGCGGGGTCGGAGCCCGCGGTCCGCCAGAACGCCACCAGTTGCAGTACCCGGACCGCCACGTAGCAGCTCACGACGATCAGCGGGCCGGGGAGACCGCCGGGGACGCGGCTGAACGCCTGGGGGATGGCGAGGCCGATCACGACGGTCAGCGCGGCAGCCGCCAGCACCGTGATCCGCACCGGAGTGTTGCCGCGGGGCATCACGCCCTCCAGCCAGGCGTACAGGCACCAGGACCACCACAGCAGGACCAGGACGCCGAGCCCCTGGGCCAGCCCCGCCACGGACGGCTGGCGGGTGACCAGGACGGTGATCTGGAGGAACGCGTACACGAAGATCAGATCGAGGAAGAGCCCGTGCGGGCGGACCACCGTCACCCGCCGTACCGTCTCGGCGATCTGCTCGTGCAGCCGGCGGTGCCGGCGCCGGAAGACCGTACGGTCGGCCAGCACGACCGCGCCCATGACGGCGGCGAGGATCGCCAGGGACCCCACCGCGGGCGTCCGCAGCGCCACCGGTACGGCGGCGACGAGCAGCACGATGCCGAGGACCGCACTGCGCCCCACGAGGTCGAAGCCGCGCTTCTCGAACGCCACCAGGCCGAGCAGGTAGAGCAGCACCCCGCCGTAGAGGACGAGCACGCTGCCCGTGTTCCAGTGCGCCGCGGTGCTCACCTCCGTCGCGCTCAGGGCGAGTTTGAGGCCGAGCGCGAACAGGATGAGGCCGCCGATCATCGGCAGATGCGCCAGGGCGTAGGCGTCGCGGCTGACCAGCGACGGGAGGCCACCGAGGGGACGCCGTATCGCCCGTTCGGCGGCGAAGCGGGCGAGGTCGAAATAGGTCCACCACAACACGATCACGACGACGACGCCCAGGGCGGATCCGCCGATCACCGACCAGGTGATCGGCGGATCGCCGACCAGCCCTCGACTGGTGCCGAGTGAGATGATCGTCTCGCCGAGGGCGACGAGCACGATGAGGCTGTGCCGCTCCGCCCAGTGGCTCACCGAACTGAGCCGCCAGTCGCCGGGGCCGATCACCGCCAGACCGGTGTAGTCGACCCCGGTGGCCACGGCGAACAGCACCAGTTGCACGAGGCCCACCGGCGGCCAGGTCGGTAGCAGCGCGGGTAGGGCTGCGGCGGTCAGCAGCAGCGGCGCGCTGAAGAGCAGCGGCAGCCGTCCGCGGCGGGGGAAGACGGGCCGGGCGCCGGCGTTCATCCCGGCGAGGGTGGTGACCGTCAACGGCCCGAGGCGTACCAGGACGAACGCGACGGCGAAGATGAGCGGCCCCCACAGGCCACCCGGTCGGTCCGTGAACGCCGCCGGCAGGGCGACGGCGACCACGAAGATGCAGGCCGCCGCTGCGAACACGACCAGCGGCATGACCCCCCGGTCGAAGCGCACGTTGTTGCCGAGCCAGGCGTACGACGCCCAGCACCGCCACAGCAGCGCGACGACCAGGAACCCCTGGATCAGCCCGACGGCATCGAAGTTCGCCGACATCAGCTCGGTGACGTTGATGAACGCGTAGACGAAGACCAGATCGAGGAACAGCTCCAGGCGCGTCACCTCGCCGGGGCCGGGCTGGACCCGCCGGGACAGCACGGCACGGATCCGCCCGGTCCCCGACGCGCTCCCTGCCACCCGACCACTCTGTCAACCAGCGGGGAGGCGGTGCGGCGGATCGCGCAAGCCCGTACGGGTGGCGAAAGCTCGCGTGTCCCCGGCCCGTGCCGCCCGTGACGCGCCCGTACCGGTGACCGGCGGGTTGCCGGTGTCTGACATGCTCGGGCCGGTGACGACCGGCGACCCCACCAGCCCTCGCAGCCATCGCCGGGTGCGCAGCCGCCGCATCCGGGTCGTGATCGTTTCCGCCGCGGTCGCGGTGGTCCTCGGTGCCGTCGTCTTCGCCGCGGTGGTCGTCGTGCCGCTGGTGCGGCCGCCCGGCCCGCGCCCGCTCTTCCAGCTTCCCGTCGCGTGTGGCGAGACGTGGCAGCTGGGCACGTATCCCGGCCACGACGACTACGACGTCGACCTGTTCCCCACCAAGGGGGCGGCGTGGGGGCAGCCGGTGCTCGCGTCGTACGCCGGCGAGGTCACCGTGGCGGGGATCAACGGTTCTCTGGGCGGCCGGACCCCGGAGAACCCGGACGGGCCGCGCGGGCGCGGTGGCGGCTACTGGGTGAAGATCGACCACGGTGGCCGGTGGGAGACGCAGTACCTGCACCTGCTCGAACCGCCGCTGGTCCGGGTCGGTCAGCGGGTGGCCCAGGGCGAGCAGATCGGGCGGGTCGGCAGCACCGGCAACTCGGGCGCGCCTCACCTGCACTACGAGCAGCGCCGGGGCTGGGAGAAGGTCGAAGCCCACTTCGACGGCGTGCCGTCGGGCATCACCCACGACGACACCGAGTACACCGTCAGGCGTAAGAGCAACAACTGCGCACCCAGGTGACGGCCTTCCCCTGACGGGATCAGCGGCTGCCGGCCGCCTCCGCGCCGTCGGTGTCGTGGAGGGGAAACTCGTTGACGTAGCGTTGCCGGCCCAGCGGCGCGAGGTCCAGGTAGTTGTAGGTGTTCACCAGCAGGTCGAGGCCGCGGCCGTAGGCGGAGTAGGTGTGCAGGACGCGGTCGCCGTCGCGGACGAAGACGCTCACGCCGTGCCCCTCGCCCTTGATGAAGGCGGTGAGGCCCTCCGCCGCCAGGGTCGTGGCGTCCTTGAAGTTGTATTCGACGGGTGCGACGGCAGGGTCGTTGGTGACGCGGAAGTCGTAGTTGAAGTCGCTGCCGTGCGAGGAGTACCAGGGGATGTCCCAGCCCATCCGGGACCGGAATGGATCGGTGGTGGAAAACGGCGCGCGGGACACGACGGCGAGCGCTGTGTCGGCGGAGTGCAGGTGCGCGAGGTGGCCGACGTTGTCGACCACCAGGGAGCAACTCGGGCATCCCTCGGACCACTCCGGGTCGAACATGAAATGGTAGATGATCAGTTGCCGTCTGCCCTCGAACATGTCCGGCAACCGGACGGTGCCGGCCGGGCCCGTGAAGGTGTAGTCCTTCTCGACGGCGACTGCGGGAAGGTGGCGCCGCATGGCGTTGACCTTGTCCCGCAGGCGGGTGAGCTCCTTCTCGTGGTCGAGTAGTTCCTTGCGGGCGTCGAGCCACTTGTCCCGGGACACGACCGTCAGATCAATCATGTGCAAGCCTTTCCGCTGGAACGCCTGAAACATTCTTAGCGGCCGATACGCGATGACGCCACCCTCTCCCCGGTGTCGTGGGATTCCCATTTTCGGTATCCGTTTCGCCAATTCTGCCGGTAAGGAAGGGTCCCTTCCTTGCATCCGGGGGACGTGGACCGGGTCGCGGGCGGCCGGCTGGTTGCTGCGGCGCTATGGTGTGCCACGTGACCGGGTCGGACGTCGGGGAGTTGCGTCGCGTCAGCGTCGGCGGGGTGTCCCTGGCCTACCGCGTCGCGGGCGACCCGGCCGACCCGGCCATGGTGCTGCTGCACGGCCTCGGCAACGACGAACGCGACTGGCGCGGCGTGCTGCCCGCGCTGGCCGGCCGGCACCGGGTGTACGCGCTGGACCTGCGCGGCCACGGCCGCAGCGACCATCCGGGCCGCTACTCGTTCGAGCTGATGCGCGACGACGTCATCGGGTTCCTCGACGCGGTCGACGTCGAGCGGTGTGTGGTGGTGGGCCATTCCATGGGCGGGACGGTGGCGATCCTGCTCGCCGAGGCCGCCCCGCACCGGCTCACCCACCTGATTTTGGAGGACGTGATGGCGCCCCGGCCGGGCGATCTGGACCGGCCGCCCCTGGCGTGGCCGGACACGCCCACACCGTTCGACTTCGCCGCCGTCAACGCCATCCGGGCCCAGCTCGACGACCCCGACCCGGCCTGGTGGGAGCGCACCGAGGACGTCGACGTCCCGACCCTGGTGATCGGCGGCGGTCCGGACAGCCAGATTCCGCAGCACCTGCTCGCCGAGATGGTCGACCGGATGGCCGACGCCGCCCTCGTCACCATTCCGGCCGGCCACGACGTGCACGCCAACCGGCCGGGGGAGTTCCTCGCCGCCGTCGACGCCTTCCTCGCCGCCCGCGCCGTGCGCTGAGTTCCCGTCCGGGCGGGCGCGGCGGACCGGAGCCAGCCGTACCCCAGGACGGCCTGGTCCTTGCCGGAACCACCAGATCCGGGAAGTAGTGGCCTCGCGTTGTCTGGGAGGCCACTACTTCCCGGACCTAGTGCGATCTTGCGGGGCGCTCCTTCTGGGCGGGGTCTCTGACCCCCGTCCGAACGCTCCTGGCGGTCATCGGTGCGCGTCTATTGACAGGCGTCCGGGGCTGGGTCGACTCTGAGAGAGCGCTCTCTCCATCGTCCCGCCACCGCAGGAGGAGTCCCTGTGAAGCTCCGAAGAAGGCTGCTCGCCGCCCTGTCCGCACTGGTCGCCGCCGTCCCGGTGACCGTCGCCGCGTCCCCCGCCCAGGCCGTCGGCCCCGCGCTGCTGCCCGTGACGGTCAGCAACAGCACCGGCCGGGGCGAGGCCGTCCACCTGTACGTGATCGGCACACAGCTCTCCAGCGGCCGCCTCGGCTACGTCAACCAGGCCGGCACCTTCGTACCCTGGTCCGGCGGCCAGATCCCGCCGTCGCCGGCACCCGACGCGTCGATCCCCGGCCCCGGCAACGGCGGCAGCACGACAATCCGGTTCCCCCGCGGCTTCTCGGGCCGCGTCTACTTCTCGTTCGGCGCGAAGCTCAAGTTCTTCCTGACCCCGGACGGCCTGGTGCAGCCCGCGCCGTGGGCGGCCGGCGACGCCAACCGCGACATCCTGTTCGACTGGAGCGAGTTCACCTACAACGACGCCGGGCTGTGGCTGAACAGCTCGCAGGTCGACATGTTCGCGGTGCCGCACGCGGTCACCGTCACCGGCGCCACCGGTGTCACCAAGCGCACCGGTGACGTCGTCGCGGGCGGCCGCAACGCGATCATCGAGGGCATCCGGTCGCAGGCGGGCTGGGCCAACACCGTCCACACCCGCTCCGACGGAACCGTGCTGCGCGTGCTCGCGCCCGGCAAGGCGGCCGGTGCGGGCCTGTTCAGCGCCACCTACCTGGACTCCTACATCGCCTGGGCGTGGAACGCGTACGCGACCAGGACGCTGACCGTGGTGCCGTTCGCCAACCAGCCGAACACCCGCTACTTCGGCCGGACCTCGGGCAACGTGATGACCTTCACCAACAGTGCCGGCCAGGTGGTCGCCTCCTTCAACCGGCCCTCGTCGGCGAGCGTCTGGGGCTGCGACGGCGACCTGCCCGCCCCCAACGACCCGGTCGTCGGCCCGATCTCCCGGACGCTGTGCGCCGCGCTCAACCGGGGCACGCTCGGCACCATCGACACGCAGCCGAGCACCAACGCCGCCGAGTTCTACCGCAACAGCCCGACGAACCACTACGCCCGCGTGATCCACGCCAACATGGTCGACGGCAAGGCGTACGCCTTCGCCTTCGACGACGTCGGTGCCTTCGAGTCGCTGGTCCACGACGGCGACCCCCGCGCCGCGGGCCTGGTCCTGAGCCCCTTCGGGGCGGGCAGCGGCGGGCCGGGCAACCCCGGCGGCGCGGTGCCCGTGCTGAGCACCTGGAACAACAAGTGCATCGACGTGCCGAACTCCAACTTCGTCGACCGTGCCCCGTTGCAGATGTGGGGCTGCAACGGCACCGACGCGCAGAAGTGGACGTTCAGCGGCGAGACGCTGCGCAGCCAGAACAACAAGTGCATGGACGTGGCCGACGGCGCGACCGGCAACGGCGCGCTCGTCCAGCTCTACGCCTGCAACGGCACCGGCGCGCAGCGGTTCGTCCTGAACGCGGCCGGCGAGCTGGTGAACCTCCAGGCCGGCAGGTGCGTGGACATCCGCGACTGGAACAGCGCCGACGGCGCGAGACTCCAGCTCTGGGACTGCGCGGGCAGCGCCAACCAGAAGTGGCGCAAGGGCTGACCCGTCGTCGAGGCGGCCGGGGTGGGGCCCGTCGCACGGCGGGCCCCACCCCGAGGTCAGCACCGGGGCGAGCAATGCCCCTCACGTTCGCTGTGCCATCGTTGTCCTTCCAGCCGCGGCCACCGGGCGGGACGTCCCGGGAGGCCGTGCCACGGCGCGCGCCGCCGACGGGAAGGAAGTGGCGATGGCAGAGCAAGCGTCCGGGCCGCTCAGTGGCGTCGTGGTCGCGGACTTCTCGCGGATCCTCGCCGGGCCCTACGCGACCATGCTGCTCGCCGACCTCGGCGCCGAGGTGATCAAGGTGGAGGGCCCCGGTGGGGACGACACCCGGACCTGGCTGCCGCCGGTCCGGGAGGGAACCTCCACCTACTACCTCGGGGTGAACCGGAACAAGCGGTCCATCGCGCTCGACCTCACCGACCCCGACGACCTTGCCGTCGCCCGGCGACTCGCCCGCCGCGCCGACGTCATGATCCAGAACTTCCGGCCCGGTGGCCTGCGGCGCTTCGGGCTCGACTACGACAGCGTCGTCGCCGTCAACGAGCGGATCGTGTACGCGTCCATCAGCGGCTTCGGCGCCGGTGCCGGCGCGGACCTGCCCGGTTACGACCTCGTGGTGCAGGCCGCGTCCGGCCTGATGAGCCTCACCGGCGAGCCGGACGGCCCGCCGTACAAGGCCGGTGTCGCCGTGTTCGACGTGATCGCGGGCCTGCACGCGGCCGTCGGCGTCCTCGCCGCCCTGCGCCACCGGGAACGGACCGGCGTCGGCCAGCACGTCGAGGTGGACCTGCTCTCCTCCGCGCTGTCCGGCCTGGTCAACCAGACCAGCGGTCACGTGGCCGGCGGTGCGACGCCGTTCCGGATGGGCAACGGGCACCCGAGCCTGTTCCCGTACGAACCGTTTCCCACCGCCGACGGCGAACTCGTCGTCATCGCCGGCAACGACGGCCAGTTCCGGAAGCTGTGCCAGGTGCTCGACCTGCCCGACCTGCCCGACGACCCCCGGTTCCGGCGCAACCAGGAGCGCACGGTCAACCGGGAGGCGCTGCGGCCGATCCTGGTCGCGCGGCTGGTGCGGCGGACCCGGGACGAGTGGTTCCGGGACCTGGTCGCGGCGGGCGTGCCGTGCGCCCCGATCAACACCGTCGCCGGGGGCGTCGACCTGGCCCGGGAACTGGGTCTGGATCCGGTGGTCACCGTCGGGGGTGTGCCCGGCGTCCGGAACCCGATCGGTCTCACCGGCACCCCGCCGCGGTACGACCTGCCGCCGCCCCGGCTCGACGAGCACGGCGACGAGATCCGCGACTGGCTGACCTGCTGACCGGCGTCGCCCGGCCGGCGGACCTCAGGCGGGTGCGACCGGGAGCCGGGGACCGGCGGGTGCCGCCGTGGCGGCCAGGCTGAGCAGGGTGTGCCCGGTGGCGTCGTCGACCACGGCGACCCGTACGGCGTCGGGCTCCCGGTCGGACAGCGGCACGGCGAACACCGCCGTCATCGGTCGACCCTGGTAGCGCCCGGCGTGCCCGACGAAGCGCCAGTCGCCGTCGTCCCAGTGTTCCCGCACGTCCGAGCGGAGCAGCGGCGCCACCCGCCGGTATGCGTCGCTGAGCTGTAGCTGCTGCACGGTGGCCAGCAGCGGCACGCCGGCACTGCCACGCAGCGGGTGGGTCAGCCGGGCACGCAGCCGGCGCAGCGGCAGCAGCCACGCCCGGTCCAACTCGGGTGACAGCACCACCACCGCCGCCACCTCGGCGAGCAGCACGACGCCACCGGCAACCGGTCGGCCGGCGAGCGCGGCCGGCCAACCGTCGATGGCCGTCCAGGCCAGCCCGCCCGCGAGCAGCAGCAGCCCGGCCCGGGCCAGGCTGCGGCCGGTGACGGGGACCGGGGTGGCGCTCAGGCAGCCGCAGGACGACGTCGGGGCGGCTCGGCGGGCGTACCCGAGGTAGGCGAGGAACCCGGCCGCCAGCACGGTCGCGGCGACCGCCTCCAGGCGGAGCACGGGCGGCAGCAGGAGCAGCGTGCCGAGCGTCAACTCGACACCGCCGAGCAGCCGGTACGCGGGTAGCGCCCGGGACTGACCGAGCAGTGGAGCGAGCGCCGACCGGCCGGCCGCCGCGGCGGCATGCCGGCTGACGAGCTTCACCCGGGCGGACCAGATCAGCACCGCGCCGACGACCAGCGGTTGCAGCGCCGCGAGCATGTCGATCATGGATTCTCCATCGGATTGGTCCGGCGGCGGTCCCGGCGGTCGCGGCAGGGCGCCACCGGGACCTGCGCGCTATGCGGCGGCGTAGACGGTGGCGATGTCGATCTCGTTGGTGTCCGGGTGCCAGGCGCCGAGCACCTGTACGTGCCGGCCGACCCGCAGCAGCGACAGGTCGCTGACCGCGGGGGTGCCGTTGTAGACCGCGGCGGAGCGGTCCGGCACGACGTGCGCGACGATGCGGTGGCCCTTGTGGTCGAGGTGCAGCAGGTTGCGGCCGACCGCGGCGATGTGCGCGTGCAGGTTGACGATGTTGACCCAGACGGAGTCGGCGGCGAGGGTGCCGTCGGGCAGCCGGACGCCGCGGGCGTAGAGCCCGTCGCCGACGGCGATCCGGTCGAAGGTGGTCGGGTGCAGCTTCCAGATGCTCGTGCCGTCGGTGACCCGGATCGAGTGCAGCACGGTGTCCGAGCCGGTCACCAGCAGCATGCTGCCGGAGATCTTGCTGATCCGGCCCTCGGCGAAGTTCGGGTCGGGAGCGCCGGGCTCGATGGTGGCGGCCTCGGCGGCGAAGGCCGCCTCGGGGGCGAGCGAGCCGAGCCCGGTGGCGCCGACCACGCCGCCGAGCGCCGCGGTGGCGAGTAACCGGCGCCGTTGCAGGGTCTGGTGCATGGCGGTCCCCCTCGTTCAGACGCTGTCGACGGAGCAGGGCCGCAGCCCGGTGGTGAGACTGGCGATCGCGCTGTACGCGGCGGGTGTCAGGTCGATGATCCGGTTGCTGCCGCAGGCCGAGCCGCAGCAGGTGCGCTCGCCGCAGAACAGGTCGGTCTGCGGGCCGCAGTCGGCGATGGTGGTGCCGACCCGGGCGCCGTTGCAGAGGTTGGTGGTGTAGTGCCGGAAGCCGCAACCGCGGCGGCTCATGCCGGTGATCCCGCACGCGTGCGGTCGGGTGATGGCCAGGCAGGCGTCCGAGGTGTTCGGCCAGGCGTGCTGGTAGTTGCCGGATGAGCAGGTGCCGCAGGCGCCCCCACCGGCTGTGCCGCAGGGACCCCAGGCGCTGCCGCAGCAGAACCAGGACACCTCGCCGTTCAGTGCTGCCATGGGTGCCTCCTTCCAGTGCTCGATTGACACTTATCAATGCTGATGGGTGATTGTTGTGTCATTAATAATCGAAGTCAATGGATGCCTCAAGGCTTTCCGGCGCGACCGGAGGGACAGGTCGGGCCCCGGGTGTGCCGACGCCGCCAGCGGGTACGCCGTGGCGGTCCGACCGGGGGAGGCGTGGATGGCCAGCGAGGCGCCGGACTACTTTCAGCCCGAGGGCGGGCTCGTGCTCACGCACCTGCTGATCGTGCGGGACGTCGACCGGTCGCGGGAGTTCTACCGGAGCGTGCTGGGCGCGACCGTGGTGCGGGAGCGCCGGCCCGCGATCCTGCGGTTCCACAACAGCTACATCGTGATCAACGACGAGGGCGGCCCGACCGACGACAAGCCGACCGTGCAAGCGCAGGCCCCGCCGGATCCGGACGCGCTCAGCGGGGCGATGAACATCCGCGTCACCGACGTCCACGAGGTCTACGAGCGGTGGCGGTCACGGGGCGCCCGGTTCCTGACCGAGCCGAAGGACCATGGCGTCGAGATCCGCTGCTACCTCCGGGATCCGGACGGCTATCTGATCGAACTCGGTCAGGCCACCGGCATCCTCGCCGAGATGGGCCGCCCCCGTTGAGGGGCGCCGCCGGGCAGCGGATCGCCGGCCGCGCGGTCCACCCCGGGCGGGGAGTGGACCGCGCAGCCGGCACCGGTCGGTGCTTCGCGGCTCAGCGGCCCTGGAGGGCCTTGACGTTGTCGCCGAAGGTCCAGCCCTTCGACCCGTCCCAGTTCAGCGACCAGGTCATCAGCCCTTTCAGGCCGCCCTGGTAGGTGTTCCACGCCTGGGCCACCGTGGCGGGGGCCATGTGGCCGCCACCGGCACCGACCTGCGCCGGCAGCCCGGGGACCTGCTTGTCGTACGGGACGCGGATGGTGGTGCCCTGGATGACCAGCCCGGCGTTGAGGCAGTTCGTCTGGGCGGTGAAGCCCTGCACCGTGCCCGCCGGGTAGGAGTCGCCGGAGCAGCCGTACATGCTGCCGTTGTAGTACTGCATGTTCAGCCACCAGAGCCGGCCGTTGTCGACGTACCGTTTGATGATCGGCAGGTACGCGCCCCAGATGGACCCGTAGGTGACGCTGCCCCCGGTGACGTACGCGGTCTCGGGCGCCATGGTGAGGCCGAAGCCGGCGGGCATCTGGGCGAGCACCCCGTCGATGATGCGGATGAGGTTCGCCTGCGAGGCCGACAGCTGGGAGATGTTGCCGCTGCCGGTGAGCCCGGTCTCGATGTCGATGTCGATGCCGTCGAAGTTGTACCGCTTGAGGATCGGCACGATCGTCGCGACGAACCGGTCGGCGACGGCGGCCGAGCTGAGGTCGATCCCGGCGGTGGCGCCGCCGATGGACATCAGGATGGTCAGGCCGGCCGCCTTGGCGCGGCACATCTCGGCGGGGGTCGGAACCTTGACCGTGGCGTCCATGCCGTCCTCCCAGAGCACGGTGCCGTCGGCGCGGATCACCGGGAACGCCGCGTTGATCACGTTGTAGCCGTGGGCGGGGATCCGGGAGTCGGTGATCGGGATCCAGCCCAGCGGCGGGTGGACGCCGTTGGCGGCGCCGTCCCAGTTCTCCCAGTAGCCCTGGAGCACCTTGCCGGCCGGCTTCGGCCTGCCCGCGCAGGTGTCCGGGCCGGGCGGCGGGGTGGGTGTCACGGTGGGCGGCGGTGTCGCCGTCGGGGTGGGGGACGGTGTCGAGGTGCGGGTCGGGGTGGGGGTGGGCGACGGGCCGCCGTCACAGGCACCGAGGTCGGTCCAGAGCGACGGCGCCGCCGCGGGGTTCCAGCCGGCACCCGGTGGGGGTGTGTGGGTCACGAGCGCCTGGTAGGACCGCCCCGCGTAGGTGACCCGGCTGCCGGCGGGGTAGGTGGTGCCCTCGGCCCAGGCCGGCGCGGTGCAGGCCGCGAGGGCGGTGTCCGGTGCGCGGGTCGTCGCGGCGGCGAGGCCGTCCAGGGCGGGCGCCGCCGCCAGGGTGGCGGCCAGCGCCACGGTCGCCAGCAGCGCGGGCATCGTACGTCGAGATCTCATGAAATTCCTCCTCGTCGATGGACGGGAGGTTATCAGTTAACTTTGTTAAACGTAAATGGACGGCGGGACGCCCCGTAAAACTTTTCGCCTGCATTGAGGATTGTCGTGGAACTTACCTCCACGGCGGGCTACCCTCCGGTCACACCTACCGTCCACCGTGGAGGAGATCGAACATGCGCAAGCTGATGGCAGCGGTCGGGGCCGGGGCCATGCTGACCGTGGGGATGATCGCCGGTGCCGGCCCGGCGCAGGCGGCGAGCTGCACGCTGGTGCAGTCCGAGATCTACAACGGGGCCAACATCATCGCCTGGTCGCAGGGCCTCCAGGGCTGTGCCGGCGACGTCTACTGGGAGATCCAGTCGGGCGTCCCGGGCGACGACGGGAGCTGGCAGGTCGCGCAGAGCGGCACCACGCACTACGACAACCAGGTGCAGAGCTACTACGGCGACGTCGAGCTGCCGTGCTACCTGCGGGTCTACGCGCAGTTCGGCACCCAGGAGAAGCTGACCCGGCCCGTGCACAACAACAACTGCGCAGGCTGACACCCGGGCCGGGCGGGGCGGTGCGCCCCGCCCGGCCCGAGCGGGCCCGTCACGGAAGCGGGTACCGCGGGACGTAGACCGGCGCGCCGACCCGCGTCGTGTCGGCCGCCTCGCCCACGCCGTTGACCACGTGGTCGATCGTGCCGGCGCTGAGGTTCACGGTCATCACGTGGTGCAGCCTGACACCCGGGGTGACCGGGACCTCGAAGCCGTTCTCGGTGCGGATCGACGGGTTGTTCTGGTTGAAGACGTAGACGCCGCCGCCGTGCAGGGTGTGGTGCCGTACCCGGTCGCCGACCTTGTAGCCGGCCCAGCCCGGCATCTCGCCGTTCATCCAGTCGGCCTGCGTGGGCGGGTCGTACGGCAGCTCGTTCTGGTAGAGGATCGTCCTGCCGTGCTCGCCGTTCCAGACGGTGTTGTACCGCTGGAAGTGCTCCACGAACAGGCCGGTGGCGGTCACGTGGTCGCCGTTGACGACCACGCCGTAGCGGCCGGTGTTGGTGCGCCAGCGGTCGGTGTCGCCGTTGACGCCCTCGGTGAAGCCCTCGACGCCGTGGTCCCCGCGCCACACCCAGGTGTGGTCGACGAGCACGTGGTCGGCGTTGACCTCCAGCGCGGTGTCCGTCCTGCCGATGTGCGGCCCGCCGACGCGGAAGTACACGTCGGAGAGCGTGATCGGGTTGTGCGGGATGCTGGCGTTGCGGCCGTGCTCGCGTCCCACCCGCAACAGCACGGGCGACTCGGTCAGGCCGGCGTCGATGGTCACGCCGGCGACGACGACGCCGGGCACGCCGGCCACGTCCAGCGGTACGGCGCCGTTCACGGCGGTGAGCGTGGCGTGACCGATGCCGAGCACCACGGTGTCGGGCCGTCGGACCTCGATGCTGCGGGCCACGTCGTACATGCCGGGGGTGAGCAGCAGGTGCTTGCCGCGGGCGAGCTGGCTGTTGATGACGTGCACCGGGTCGGACGGCTTGGCGATGAAGAAGTCGCGGATTCCGATGGTCCGGCCCGGCGTCATGCCCGTACCCCAGGAGATGCCCCGGGTGTCGCGGCGCGCGGCGGGCACGCGCACCTGGTAGCGCCCCCGGTCGTCGACGAACAGGTACGGCTTCTCCCGGCTCAGCGGCGTGGTGTCCAGCGTGGTGTACGGCGGCTCGGGGAAGCCGGCGTCGTCGGGGGCGCCCACGGTGCCCGCGAAGACCTGGTTCCACACGGCGTTCGACCAGCTCGCGACCTCGCTGTTGCGGGTCAGCCACTGCTGCTGGGAGCCGTTGGTGGTGGCGGGCAGCCGTGAGTCGGCGATGAAGCCGCCGCTGGCGTACTGCGGGCCGGCGGTGCAGTAGTCCATCAGCGACAGCCCGCCGCCGCTGATGTCCAGGCGGCGCATCGACACCGCCTGGGAGACCGCCCAGAAGTTCGCCGTCGACCGGCAGCCGTCCTGGCCGGTGGCGTTGATGCGCAGCGACAGGTTGGACAGGGTGCGCCAGAAGTTGACCAGGGCGATGCAGTTGCCGGTCCCGCCGCCTTCAAGGCAGCGGTTGTAGGCCTCGATCTTGCCGTTGACGGTCACGTCCGTGGGGGAGGCCCCCAGGCCGGACACCTCGGTGTAGTAGCCGACCTTGGCGTGCAGCGGCTGCGCGGCGGTGCCGTAGCTGCCGGGCTTGAAGAGGTACGCGTGCCGCGCCGTACCCATCTCGGCGTCGACCTGCCGGGCGTGCGCCGCGTCGAGGGTGGCCTGGATCTCGCCGACGGGCGTGCCGGGGTCGAAGATCGTCACGTTCGGCCCGAAGTCCGGGACGCCGTGCCGCGCCGGCCCGGCGGAGGCGGCGGCGCCGGTCGTGCCGACGGCGGCCGTCAGCACGAGGCCGAGCCCGAGCGCCCGGCGCAGCCGCCGTCGCCCGGTGCGGGAGTGCATGCTCATGCGGTTCGTCCTCTCCGCCGGCCGGAAGGCGTTCCGGGCGCGGCGACGCGGTGGGAAGTCGGACCAGCCACCCTGCCTCGCGGGCGTCATCCGGCGAGAGAGCGCTCTCTCGCGCATCCGGACTTGTATCACGCCGTGAAGGAAGGGTTGGCATGTTTCTACCCGCAAAACGCCCCGGACGCGACCCTCTCCGCCGCACCGATCTTGCACTTTCCGCCCTAGCCCCGCCCTGCCCCGCGCCGATCTTGCACTCTCCGCCCCCGCAAAAGCGGCATTCCTCACATCTTGCGGGCGCAAACTGCAAGATCGGCGCGGGGGCGGGGCGGGGCGCGGGGCGCGGGGGCGGGGGCGGAGCGGTGCCGGAGGGGCCGTCAGTTCGGGCGGACCGCGACCACCGTGTACGGCGTGGTCGGGGTCGGCGGCGTGGTGAAGCGCGCGTTGGGCAGGTAGAGCCGACCGAGGGCCTTCGCGACCGTGGTGGGCACGTCGAAGTTCGGGTCGGTGACCGTCCCGGTGAGCGTGCCGGCGGTGCCGGCCCGGTTCAGCTCGACCACGGCGATCTGGTTGAGCCGGTTCTGCACCACGTACAGCGTGCGGCCGTCGAGCAGCAGCCCGTCGCCGTTGGTGAACGTGTGCCCGGGCACGTCGACGGCGGTGGTGACGCCGGTGGCCGGGTCGACACGGAAGAGCAGCCCGGTGTTGGACTGCACGACGATCAGCGCCCGCCGGTCGGGCGTACGCACGATGCCGTTGAGGTTGACGCCCGTGCCGGACTGCTGGAACGCGCCGGTCAGCGGAATCGTGGTGAAGCCCCCGGCCGGCGGCAGCGCCCCGTCGCGGCCGAGCGGCAGGCGGTACAGCGCCGGCCTGTTCGAGTCGGTGAAGTACGCCGCCCGCTCGGTGAGGACGACGTCGTTGACGAAGGTCGGCGCGCTGGCGAACTGGTAGCGGGCCAGGACCTCGCCCGTGCGCGTGTCGACGACCCGGGCGTCGCCGGCCGTGCCGCCGGAGACGAAGAGCCGGCCACGCCGGTCGACCTTGAGACCGAGCGACGGGGTGCCCGTGGCGGGGCTGAGTACCGCGCCCTCGCCGCCGATCAGGTCCGCGCGGTAGATGGCGCCGGTGGCGCGCGAGCCGAAGTAGGCGTACCGGCCGGCGGTGGCGATGCCCTCCGGCTGGAACCCGTCGGGCAGGGAGAACGTTGCGGGCGGCCGGTGCGCCTGGGCCGGCGCCGGGGCGGCCGTGGTCACGAGGGTGGCGCTCAGGGCGACGGTGAGGGCGGTCCGGAGTCGACGGTTCACTGTGCTCCTTCCGTGGCTGGCAGACCGGCTCGCCGGCGGAGTCGTCGGTGCCGCGGTCGCCCGCCGGAGGTCGGAACCTGCCAGGATCAGTGGTGCCGGAATCTGCCAATGTACGCACCGGCCCGGGCACCCGCTCGGCGCGCGTCAGGCGTCGACGACCAGCCGGACCGCCACGGTGTCGCCGACCGAGAGCCCTTCCGCCCTGCGTACGGCAGCCTTCACCGGCACGACGTACCGCCCGTCCCTGGGGAACAACGACGTGCTCCAGTCGGTCGCTCCGATCCGGGCCGTGACCGGGATCATGCCCCAGCCGTAGCTCACCGCAGCGGAGCGCGCGGCCAGTTCGTGGCAGCCCTCGTCGGGGACGGTGACGAAGTGCCAGGGGGCCGGGCCCCGCCAGAACCACAGCTCACCGCTGAACTCCAGGTGCATCGGCCCAGGATAGGAGCAGGGCCGGGCTCGCGTCGTACCGGCTGATGGGGCAACATCTGCCGGGTGCTGCTGATCGTTCCCGCGGACCCGCTGCGGCCGCGTCGCCCGGATGAGCACTTCGCGCCCGAGGCCCACGCGGCACGGGACGCCGGCGTCGAGGTCGCCGTCGTCGACCACGACGCGCTGGCCCGGGGCGACGACGTGGCGCGGGCGGTCTCGCGGGTGTCGGCCGAGGGCGTCGCGGTCTACCGCGGCTGGATGCTGCGCAGCGAGCGGTACGCCGCGTTCGCCGCCGCGCTGGCCCGCCGGGGCGTCGTCCTGCGGACGACAGGTGAGCAGTACCGGCGTGGCCACGAACTGCCCGGCTGGTATCCCGACCTGGCCGAGCTGACGCCGCGCTCGGCGTGGACGGTCGGGACGGGCCGTGGTGACTTCGACCGGGCGAGGGACGCGCTCGGTGGCGGGGCGGCGGTGCTGCGCGACTTCTCCAAGTCGATGAAGCACCACTGGCACGAGGCGGCGTACATCCCGGACCTCGACGACGGCGACGCCGCCTGGCGGGTGGCGAGTCGCTTCCTCGACCTGCGGGGGGACGACCTCGTCGGCGGCCTCGTCCTGCGTACCTTCGAGCGGTTCGCCACCGCCGAGGTCCGCACGTGGTGGGTCGACGGCGTCTGTGTGCTGAGCGGCGCCCACCCGGACAGCCCGCACGACACCCCGCCCGAGGCTTTCGACCCGCGTACGGTCGGCGCGTCGGTGGCGGCGCTGGGGCTGCCCTTCGTGACCGTGGACCTGGCGTTGCGCGCCGACGGTGTCTGGCGGATCGTCGAGCTCGGCGACGGGCAGGTCAGCGACCGGCCGTCCACCGTGGCACCCGCCGCGTTCGTCGGCGCCCTGTTCGGTCCGGCGACCTGACCGCCGTCAGGAAGGGCGCCTTCAGGCCGAAACTTTCGGTTCCGCTACTGCCTCGTCGGGGGCCTGCTGGCAGCCAGATGTCTCCTTGGCGAAGGGGTGGCATCGATTCGCAGTGCGATATCTGCCGGAAATCATCCGTTGAGCTTCCGGACATGTTCCGATACGGTCGCCATGGAAGTGCTTCGATCAACCCATGGTGCTGTGCCGACGAACGCGTGGTCTCCGGGCGACCACTGCGCCGGCCCGTGCCGTGGCGGGCGGTTGTCGAGGCGGCCTTCCTCATCCATTCGATTCATCGAAAGGCTCTGTCATGGACAACATGCTCGCCCGTGCCAGTGGGCGCCCGGTGCCCCGCAGGCGGTCGCGCGTCGCGCTGGCGTCCGGCATGGTCGGTCTCGCCGTCGCCGCCACGGTGGCGGTGGCGTCCGGCGCCAACGCCGGGACGACCCTCGCAACAGCCGCCGCCGAGAAGGGGCGGTACTTCGGCGCGGCGGTGGCGGCCCACAAGCTCTCCGACAGCACGTACGCCGGGATCCTGAACCGCGAGTTCAACTCGGTGACGCCCGAGAACGAGATGAAGATCGACGCCACTGAACCGCAGCAGGGGCAGTTCACCTTCGGCAACGCCGACCGGATCGTCGAGCACGCGCGCAGTCGGGGCATGAGCGTGCGGGGCCACACCCTGGCCTGGCACTCCCAGCAGCCCGGCTGGATGCAGAACATGAGCGGCAGCGCGCTGCGCCAGGCCATGCTCAACCACGTCACCCAGGTGGCCACCTACTACCGAGGCAAGATCCACTCCTGGGACGTGGTGAACGAGGCGTTCGCCGACGGCGGCACCGGCGCCCGGCGTGACTCCAACCTCCAACGCACCGGCAACGACTGGATCGAGGCAGCGTTCCGGGCCGCGCGGGCCGCCGACCCCACCGCGAAGCTCTGCTACAACGACTACAACACCGACGGGCAGAACGCCAAGAGCAACGCGGTGTACGCCATGGTCCAGGACTTCAAGGCCCGCGGCGTGCCGATCGACTGCGTCGGTTTCCAGTCGCACTTCAACAGCGCCTCACCGGTGCCGAGCGACTACCAGGCCAACCTGCAACGCTTCGCCAACCTCGGCGTGGACGTGCAGATCACCGAGCTGGACATCGAGGGCTCGGGGCAGACGCAGGCCGACAACTACGGCCGGGTGGTGCGCGCCTGCCTCGCCGTGTCCCGCTGCACCGGGATCACCGTGTGGGGCATCCGGGACACGGACTCCTGGCGGGCCAGCGGCACGCCGCTGCTCTTCGACGGCAGCGGCAACAAGAAGTCGGCGTACACCGCCACCCTCGACGCCCTGAACGGCGGCAGCACCCCGCCGCCCACCACGCCGCCGCCGACCACCCCGCCGCCCACGACCCCGCCGCCCACCACGCCGCCGCCGTCCGGCGGCTGCTCGGCGGCCGTGTCGCTGAACTCGTGGAACGGCGGCTTCGTCGCCACGGTTCGGGTGACCGCCGGGTCCGCGCCGATCGACGGTTGGGCGGTCGCCCTCACCCTGCCGGGCGGCGCGACGATCACCAACACGTGGAGCGCGCGCGCCACGGGCACCACCGGCGCGGTGACGTTCCGCAACGTCGACTACAACGGCCGGCTGGCCGCCGGCGTCACCACCGAGTTCGGCTTCCAGGGCACCGGAACCGGCCCGACCGGCACCCCCACCTGCACCGTGAGCTGATCCGCCCACGGCCCGGCGCGGGACACCACTCCCGCGCCGGGCCCGCGGCGTCGTGGGCCGTTCGGGTGCACGCCCAGGTGCCGGCCCGTACTGCGGCGACCGCACGGCAATACCGGTCGCGGGCCGCCGGTCCGACCGGCGATGATGCCGGTCGTGAGCAGTCGACTGCGGGCGCTGGCCCAGGACACGGTGGCCATCGCCGAGCGCGGCACCTACCGTACGGCTGACGGCGAGGTGGCCATCGGCGCGCAGGTCGCGCGGGCGGTGGCCGGAACCCGGCTGTACCTGCCCGAGGACGCCGTGCCGGTGCCCTCGCCGGTCGACGCCGCACCCGACATCGAGGTGACCAACGAGTCGACACTGGCGGCGACCCGCCGGCTCGGCGGTGACCTCGCCTGTCTGGTCTTCGCCTCGGCGCGCAATCCCGGCGGCGGCTTCCTCAACGGCGCCCAGGCCCAGGAGGAGAGCGTCGCCCGCAGCTCGGCGCTGTACCCCTGCCTGCGCGTCGCCAGCGACTTCTACGCCCACCACCGCAGCCAGCCCGAGCTGGTCTACAGCGACCGGGTGATCTACTCGCCGGCGGTGCCGGTGTTCCGCGACGACAAGGGGGTCCTGCTGCCGGCGGCGTACCCGGTGTCGTTCCTGACCGCCGCCGCGCCCAACCGTGCGGCGATCGCGCACAGCCAACCCCGGCACCTGCCCGACCTGCCGGCGGTGCTGGCCCGCCGGGCGGCGCGGGTCCTCCGGATCGCGGCCAGCCACGGCCACCGCCGGATGGTGCTCGGCGCCTGGGGCTGCGGGGTGTTCGGCAACGATCCCGCCGTCGTCGCCGCCGCGTTCGCCACCGCACTGCGCCAGAGCCCGTGGTTCGAGAGGGTGGTGTTCGCCGTTCTGGACCGCCAGCCCGCCGCGCCGACCCATGCCGCGTTCGCCGCCACCCTGGGCCCGACGCCGTGACGCGCGCACCGTTGCCCGCTTCGGTGGGCGGCCGCTGGACGGGCCTGCTCAGCCAGGTGAACGGGCCGAGGCGTCCCGGGCTGCGCGTGGAGGTGACGGGCGGGCGGCGACTCCTCCTGCGCCAGGCCGACCAGGTCGTGCTGTTCGGCGTGCAGCGACTCACGCACCGGGGAGTGCACTACGCCCGCACCGGGCGGTACCGCTCCCCGTTGCCGCCGGTCGGCGCCGGCCACGCCCGAAGGGTGCGGGAGACAAGCGTCGACGAGGATGCGTGGGCGGCACGCTGGACGCACCGGTTCGCCGACCTTCTGCATGCTGCCGACGACGGCCCGCTGCATGCCGGGCGCTGGACCCTGGCCTGGGGCATGCCCAGTTGGAGCGTCGCCGCGCACTGGCGGCGCCTCGGCACAGCCGATCGGGACCGGGGCCACATCACGTGGTTCGGCTACGGCGACCCGGACGAGGACCAGCGCGACATCCTGCCGCTGCGTCGGCTGTCACCGGACACCGCCGCGCGGGTGCGGTCCTACCGCCGTCAGGTCCGCGAAGGCATCATGCCGCCGGTGCTGCTGTGGTGGGTCAGCGGGCTGAACACGTTGCTCGTGCTCGACGGGCACGACAGGATCGCCGCGGCGTTGGCCGAGCGGACCCTCCCGCAGGTGGTTGTCCTCGCCCCCGCCGGGGATCCCACGTGGGCCGCGCAGGTCGACGGGCACCACGTCCGCGAGTACGAGGAGCGCCTGCGGCATCTGCGCATCGCCGCCGACCGCGGTGACGGGCTGGCACAGGCGCGCATCGCCAACGTCAACCGCCAGTTCGCCGGTCGGCTGGACGAGGTGGCGCGAAGTGAGGGGCGCACCCGTGCCTGGCCGCTACCCGGCGGAAGGTCGGCCTGGGAGCAGTTGGCAGCGCAACTGATGCCTGACTGGACCGTACGGCCGGCGTGATCCTCGCGCCCGGACTGGACCGCGAATCCCGGTACTCTGATTCGATGGTGGTCGCTTCGCCGCATGGTTCCCCCGGACCCTTCGCGGCGCTGGACTCGGTCGACTGGGCGAAGTTTCGACCGCGCAATCCCAAAGACGCCGAACGCGACGCGGGTGAGATCCCTACTCTGATCCGTGGCCTGGCCGCGGCGGAAGGCCAGGCGGCACGTGAGTGGGGCGAAAGGCTGAGGGGCACCCTGATCCACGGCCATTCCGGTCTGTACCTCCGCACCGCCGAACCGGCCGCCCCGTTCCTGATCGAGTTGTGCCGCTCTCGACGGCCAGAGGTGGCTGCCGAGGCGCTCAGCCTCCTGCTGAGCTGTGTCGGCGAGGACGGGCCGTTCCACCCCGAGCCCCTGCGCCCCGGGGACACGCGGGTGTCCGAGTTCGTCGGACGGACCCGAGCCGTCGTCCACAGCGGCCGGGCGGCCTACTACCCCTGGCTTGGCTCAGCACACTCCGGTGCCCGGGTCGGTGCGTTGGAACTCCTGGGCGTCATCGAGCCAACCGCGCCGGAGTTCCAGCGCGAGCTCGCGCGGCTGGAAGCATCCGACGAGAACCACCGGATTCAGCGAGCGATTCGGGAGATCCGACGCGACCTCTAGGAACGCTGCTGCGGAGTCTCGCGATCCAACGAGCGAGGTGGCCTTGCCGGCGGACTGCACCATGGGCGAGTGAAGCGACGCGAGCAGCTATACCGGAACACCGCCAAGGTGAGGCGCTACGGCCTCTACGGTGGATTGTTCGGAGTGCTCGGCTGGGGAGCTGCGCAGGCGGTGAAGGCCAATCCAGACCACCTCTATTACCACAAGGTGCTGCTCATTGAATGTTTCAGCGTACTTATGGTCCTCGTTTCTTCAATCGTGCTTGTCGACCTTGTCTGGCCCTTCCTCGTCGAGGTCGACGACGAGGGGTTGACTCTTCGCTTGCGTGGGTTCACGACACGCTTGCCCTGGGAATCGGTCGAGTTGCTGGCGGTGGTGAAGGTCGGGGATGCGTGGGACGCCCCGAACATCGACGTCCGCCTGGTTCCCGGCGTCAGACTCAGGGGACGGCTGGCCAGCAAGCGAGACGGGCGGCGTACGTACACCCTGATTTCTCTCGACAACCTCACGGCTCGTCCGGAAGAGGTCATCGCACTGCTGCGGCGGTACGGCAGGGGCCGGGTCGACGCTCAGGAGTACCTCGAGGCTCGGGCCGCCCGGCGGGCGGTCGGGCGATACCTGCGCGGCGAGGAAATCCAAGCCGAC
Source organism: Micromonospora sp. NPDC047074 (assembly GCF_040643815.1). NCBI lineage: Bacteria > Bacillati > Actinomycetota > Actinomycetes > Micromonosporales > Micromonosporaceae > Micromonospora > Micromonospora sp. NPDC047074. The sequence goes on along the minus strand of NZ_JBEYVB010000017.1, from coordinate 107,559 downwards.
CCGTATCTGGCCGAGTATCTGGCCGAGCAACGGCGGATCGAGGCCGAGGCGGCAGCCGGCGCAGGCTGACTCCTTCCTGCGTCGGCCAGGGTGACCGCCAGCAGTGCGACAGACCTCGGCACGCTATCCGCGGTCAGCTTCGACGTACGACGCCAGGTTGGCCAGCGAGGAGGCGAGCCCGGCCTCGTGGTCCGCCTGGTCGATGCCCGGTGGCACGTCCGTGGCGGTGACGGTCACCTCGGTCCCCGCACCGGCGGCGGCGAGCTGCCAGGTCATCGTCATGGTGCCCACGTACGAAGGGTCGTCAGCCTCGAACACGGCCCGCTGCACCACGCGCTCCGGTGGCACCAGGGCGGCGAACTCCACGTCGACGACGTCCGTCGCGTCTGACGTCTTGCCGGGACTGTCGGTGGAGTCGAGGTAGGTGAGGACCATCCGGAACCCGCCGCCGGGCCGAGGGTCCCACCGCTCGACCCGCCCGCGCATGCCGTCCGGCGGCAGCCACGCCTCAAGCGACTCCCGGTCCAGCAGGGCGCCGTAGACGGTCGCCGGTGGTGCCGCGATCACCTGGCTGGCGCGGTCTGTCCTTCCCATGGCCCGATTCTAGGGCCGTGCCCATTCCCGTCCACCGACCCGCCGAAGGTTGCGGGCCACCCGGCGATCCTCCGCACGGCCGCACTCCGCAGGAGTATCAGATCAGGACGTCGCCTGCCTGACGATCTCTGACGGCGCGAGGGTCGCGTCGACGGACACCAGCTTGCCCAGCGAGCGGTAGTGGTGGAGGACGGGTGCTACGGCAGGCCGGTAGGACTCCAGCCCCGCGGTCACGCGTTCGGGGCTGTCGTCGTAGCGCTGGAACAAGTCGCCTCCGCAGCGGTCGCAGGTACCAGGGCGGGCCGGCGCCGCGAACTCGACGTGCCAGATCCGACCGCAGACGCGGCACGTGCGGCGACCGGTCAGCCGGCGCAGGACCTCGGCGTCGGGCAGGACGAGTTCGATCACGCGATCGACAGGTGTGCCGAGGTCGGACAGCGTGGCATCGAGTGCCTCCGCGGTGAGGACCTGGTTGGGAGTGTTCCCCAGGACGAAGCCGGTGGCGGTGTCGGGCTGCCCGAGGCGGTTGCGGATCATCGACAGGATCACCTGCACCGGCACGAGGTCACCCGAGTTCATGTAGTGCTGAGCCTGAACCGCAGCCGGTGTAACGGCCCGAACCTCCGACTGGAAGACGTCGGACATGCTGATGCGGGGAACGTCGAGTCGCAGGGCGATGGCGTCGGCGATGGCCTCCCGGTCCGAGCCGGGCGGCCCGACAACAAGCAGGCGCATCGGTGCAGGTTACCGACGTACTGACGAAGGTGACGACGGCAGTGCCTGGCAGCCACCGTCCATACGGGACCCTCTCGGGACGGGTTCGAGCCGATCCATGTGACACTCTGTGTGTGACGTACCCTCCGCCGCCGAACATGCCCGGCCAGCCGGGTCCGATCCCACCGGATCCCGACATGACGCCCTCGTCATCACCGCCGATGATGCCGCCGCCACCGCCGGCACCGCCGAAGCGCAACACGCCTCTCATCATCGGTGTGGTCGCCGGGGTGCTGGCGCTGTGTCTGCTGGGAGTCTGCGGAGCCGTGGTCGGCGGCGTGGCCTTCTTCAACAGGGGCGGCTCGCCGGAGCGCCCCGTGGGCTTCCCCTCGCCCCGGCCCGTGGAGACGGACGACCCCTCTCCAAGCGTGGAGCCGACGTACACGTTCCCCACGGCCGCCCCCACGACCGAGGCGCCGCCGCCCCCGCCGCCGGCGAAGATCGGCCAGTGCATCGCCGTGAGCACGACGGGCCAGTTCCAGGGCATCGGCAACTGCAACGGCACCCGTGGCACCTACCGGGTGGTCTCGATCGACCGTTCCCAGGGCGACTGCGCCGACCCTGACTCCGCGTACATCACCGAAGACGGCTACCGGATGTGCCTGGAGCGCCACCTGGTCCGTTTCCGCTGCTACAAGTTCCCGACGGGCCGTGGCTGGATCGTCGGCGCGCCGAAGTGCAAGGCGAAGGGCACCGTCCACATCATCGACATCGTCCCCGGCGCCTCCAACGGGAACCGTTGCACGCGGGACTACAAGTGGAACCGCTGGTACCGGTTCACGGATCCGACGGTCGTCTACTGCGTCATGAAGTACTAGGCGTCCGGGCCTGAGCGTCGTCGACGGCGTGGCGGTTCGGGGGCGAGGCTCCCGTCCGTCACGCCGTCAGTCGCTTCTCGAACCAGTGGTGCGCGTAGGGCTCGGCGTTGTACGCCTCGATCTGCCGGTAGCCCGCCGAGTGGTACATCGCGATCGCCTCGGTGAGGTTGCGGTTGGTGTCCAGCCGGACGGCGGTCCAGCCCCGTTCGGCGGCGTACCGTTCCAACTCGTTCAGCATCCGCCGCCCGATCCCGAGGCCGCGTACGGTGTCCGACACCCAGACCCGCTTGATCTCGGCGGGTGCGTCGCGGTGGAGCTTGACCGCGCCGCAGCCGACCGGTTCGGCGTTGAGGGTCGCGAGCAGGAACACTCCGGCAGGGGGAACGAGTTCGTCGTCGTGCACCGGGTTGCTCCGGGCGGGGTCGAACCCCTCGTCGAACCGTCGCGCGACCTCGCGGGCGTAGGCGCGCACGCAGGCGCGGGCCCGTGGATCGCCCGGCGGGCACGGCCCGATGACCACCATCGACGCGACGAGGAGCCGTTCGACCTCGGCCATCGCCGTGACGAGCCGCTCGCGGTGCGGCCCGGTCAGGGGCGCGAGGATCGACCGGGCGAGCCCGTCGGAGCGCTCGTCGAGTTCGGCCCACTCCGCGCGGCCGGCGTCGGTGAGCGTCGCGACCCGCACCCGCCCGTCGCCGGCGACCTGATCGGACGGGCCGACGGTGACGAGTCCGTCGCCCTCCAGGGCGCGCAGGAGCCGGCTGAGGTGCCCCGAGTCCAGCCCGAGGCGGGCCCGCAGCGCCGCGACCTCGGCGCCGCCGGGGCCGATCTCCCAGAGCAGGCGGGCCTGCGCGAGCGGGCGGGCGCGGGCCATGTACTCGTCGTCGAGCGCCCCCACCCGTTGGGTGACCGTCCGGCTGAAGCGTCGTACGGCGGCGATTAGTTCTGTCTCCACGATGCCTGACTTTAGTCAGGTATCTAGCGCCTGCGCCAGCGCTGCCGGGCGGGGCTCCGCCCGGACGGGCGGTCCGCCGGTGACCCCGGGGCGGCGGCAGTCGCCGCCCCGGGGTCGCGCGGGTGGCCGTCGTCAGGACGCGGTGCAGGAGCGCACCTGCGGTCGGGTCCAGTTGCCGTTGGCCATCGTGGTGAACCCGAAGACGTTGCCGCTGCCGTTCGACCTCATGGTCATGACGTTGCCGCTACTGTCCCAGCTCGGGGTGCCGTTCCAGGTGGCGGAGACCTTCTGCGGGGGAGTCACCGCGACGACCACCGTCCAGTTGCTGGCGCCGCTGACCGTCACCTCGCTGTTGAACCGGTCGCCCCACCGCGTGCCGTCGTGCAGGGTGGCGGTGCAGCCGCCGCCCGGCGGTGGCGTCGTCGGACCGGTCGTCGGCGAGCCGGTGGTCGGCGGGGGCGTCGCGCCGCCGTTGAGGGCGGCGAGGACCGCGTCGTACGCGGGCTTCTTGTTACCGCCGTTGTCGAACAGCAGCGGGGTGTCCGAGGCCCGCCACGAGTCGCTGTCCCGGATGCCCCAGACGGTGATCCCGGTGCACCGGGCGACGGCGAGGCAGTCGTTGACCACGTTGCGGTACGTGGTGGCCGAGGCTCCGGCGATGTCCAGCTCGGTGATCTGGACGTCGACGCCGAGGGCCGCGAAGCTCGACAGCGTCGTGCGGTAGTTGCCCGGGTAGGGCGAGCCGCTGTTGAAGTGCGACTGCAGGCCCACGCAGTCGATCGGCACGCCCCGCTGCTTGAAGTCGCGGACCATGGCGTACACGGCCTGGGTCTTGGCGTGGCTCCAGTCGTCGGTGTTGTAGTCGTTGTAGCAGAGCTTGGCGCCGGGGTCGGCGGCCCGGGCGGCCCGGAACGCTGCCTCGATCCAGTCGTTGCCGGTGCGCTGGAGGTTGGAGTCGCGCCGGGCCCCGCTGCCGCCGTCGGCGAACGCCTCGTTCACCACGTCCCACGCCACGACCTGGCCCCGGAAGTGGGTGGCCACCTGGGTGACGTGGTTGAGCATGGCCTGGCGCAGCGCGCTGCCGCTCATGTTCTGCATCCAGCCGGGCTGCTGGGAGTGCCAGGCCAGGGTGTGTCCCCGCACGCTCATGCCCCGACTGCGCGCGTGGCTGACGATCCGGTCGGCGTTGCCGAAGGTGAACTGCCCCTGCTGCGGTTCGGTGGCGTCGATCTTCATCTCGTTCTCGGGTGTCACGGAGTTGAACTCGCGGTTCAGGATCGTGACGTAGGCGCTGTCGCTGAGCTTGTTGGCGGCCACGGCGGTGCCGAAGTAGCGTCCCTTCTCGGCGGCGGACGCGCCCAGCGTGGTCCCGGCGCTCGCCGCGCCGGGCAGGACCGTGGCGCCGGTGGCGGCGAGCAGTCCCGCGGCCGCGACGGCGAGAACGGCGCGGGTGCGGGTGTGTGATCTCGGCCGGGCGGCCGGGTGACACCTCTCGATCATCCTTGCTCCTTCCGGGGGCCGGTCCGCGCCCTCGGGGCGCGGACCGGTGGGTGGTGGGGTGTGCCGGATCGGGGCCGCTCGGCTGGCTGCGCCGGAGGGAGCTTGCGCCTCACGACCATCGAGCCTGGTGGATGGAGAGTATGGCAGCGGCCATCGTAGGCGAGCAACAATTTCCGGAAAACTAACGAGAGTCATCGAACGCTCTTGGAGGCCTGTGGTTGGTATACAGGCAGGTCCAGGTGATCGCCAAAGGATGTGCATTCCGCCGATGTGGAGATCGGCGTCGGGGAATGGCCGATTCCCGGTCGGATTTTCCGGGATGGTTCCGTAACATCGTCGTGCGTCGTCCGGTTGTCACCATGACAAAGACCGGCCCGGCCGTGGGCGGCCGGGCCGGGTTCCGTGGCGACGACGACCGGGGGGCGGCCGTTGTCCGGGAGTCAGGTGTCGCGCCGGGCCAGGCCGCCCATCTTCACCGCCGTGAACACCGCCGCGGCGAGCGCGACGTCCGAGAGCAGCATGAGGCCGATGGCGTACGAACCCTGCGCGCCGTACACCCAGCCCATCACCAGCGGCGGGACGAACCCGCCGAGCCCGCCGGCGGCACCGACCAGCCCGGTGACCGCGCCCACCTGGTCGGCGGGGGCGACCCTGCCGACCAGGGCGAACACGGCGCCGCTGGACGCGCCGAGCAGCACCGCCATGCCGAGCAGCGCGACGGTTGCCACGGGCATCAGGGCGGGCTCGAAGGCCTGCACCACCGCGAAGGCGGCCACCCCGCCGAAGCACCACACCAGCACCGGCACCGGGTGCAGCCGGTCGGACAGCCAGCCGCCCACCGGGCGGGCGAGGACGGCGAGGACCACGAACCCTGCGGTACGCAACGCGCCGTCCGCGGCGTCCAGGCCGTAGGCGGTGCCCAGGTAGGCGGGCAGGTACACGCTGAAGGCCACGAACCCGCCGAAGCCGACCGCGTACAGGAAACACAGCTGCCAGGTCACGGTCAGCCGGCCGACCGTCGCGAGGCGCCGCCAGGCCGACCCGGTTGGCCGGGCGCGGTCCGGCGCGTCGCGCAGCAGCAGGAACGACAGCACCGCGTAACCGGCGAGGATCGCGGCCACCAGCAGGAACGGCGCCCGGTCGCCGTAGGCGTCGGCGAGCCGGACGGTGGTGAAGTTCGCGATCGCGGTGCCGCCCATGCCGACGCCGAACACGCCGATCGCGAAGCCGCGCCGCGCGGCCGGGTACCAGCCGGAGACCAGCGGCACGCCGACGGCGAAGGCGGTGCCGCCGATGCCGAGGAAGAAGCCCGTCACGATCAGGGCCGGGTAGGAGGAGACCACGCTCAGGGTCAGCACCGGCACGATCGTGGCGAGCGTGACCAGCGGGAAGACCACCCGGGCGCCGTACCGGTCGGTGAGGGCGCCGACCGGGATGCGGCCCAGCGACCCGACCACCACCGGTACGGCCACCAGCAGCGACTGCGCGGCGAAGCTGAGGTCGAGGCGTTCCTTGATGCCCGGGCCGAGCGGGCCCAGCAGCGCCCAGCCCCAGAAGTTGACCAGGAACCCGAGGGTGGCCAGGACGAGTTGCGTCGTGGCGCCGGACCTGCCCGGCGTCGGCGCCCCCGGCGCGGCCGTGCCCGGGGCCGGGGCGGTGTCGGTCGGCTGTCCGTCACGGGCGGTGCTCATCGCTGCCCTCCGTCGAATCGTCCTGCTGGGTCGGAGCGTTCATCGGCCCGAGCGGCCGCGGCGCCCGCCCGGGGTGGGCAGCGTCGGCGGGCCCTCCCAGCCGGGGCGCCCCGGCCGCAGCCCGGGCCGGTCGTCCCGGCTCCGGTACCCCACGTACGGGCGGGTGGCGTAGCCCACCGGCGCGCTGAACGCGTGCACGAGCCGGGTGAACGGCCAGAACGCGAAGAGGGCGAACGCCGCCAGGATGTGGATCTGGAAGGCCACCGGCACGCCGGCCATGATCTCCGGATCCGGGCTGAGGTAGAACAGCGACCGGAACCACGGGGAGATCGTCTCGCGGTAGTTGTAGCCGGGCCCCGACACGTTCGCCCGCAGGGTGGACCACAGGCCGAGCACGATCACACCGGCGAGCACCACGTACATCGCCTTGTCGTTGCGGGTGGTGGCGGCGAAGACCGGGCCGGTGAGCCGCCGCCGGGCGATCAGGATGCCCAGCCCGATCAGGGTGCAGAAGCCGGCCACCGTGCCGATGAACACGGCCATCAGGTGGTACCCGTGCTCGGTGATGCCGACCGCCTCGGTCCACGACTCGGGGATCAGCAGGCCGCCGACGTGTCCGATCAGGACCATCAGCACCCCGAAGTGGAACAGCGGGCTGCCCCACCGCAGGATGGCGCTCTCGTAGAGCTGGGACGAGCGGGTGGTCCAGCCGAACTTGTCGTAGCGGTGGCGCCAGATCAGCCCACCGACCAGGATCACCAGGGACAGGTACGGGTACACGACCCACAGCAGCGTGTTCATCGGTACGTTCCTCCGACGGTGGTGTCGACGACTCCGAACGGCTCCAGGCCGACCTGCTCCACCGGGGGGCCGGTGCGGGCCAGCCGGGCGACCGCGGCCAGGTCCGCCGGCGCGGCGGGCGGCAGCATCTCCCGGACGGCGGCCACCGCCTGCCGGTAGACCGACCCGTCCCGGGCCAGCGCCTCCACCAGCAGGTCGAGGCCGATCCGGTTGTCCCGCAGCAGCCGCCACCCGCCGTCGTGCGCGGCGGCCAGGTCGAGCACTGCGGGCAGGAAGTCGGGCAGCTCGCCGTCGACCACCTCCAGGCCGGCGCCCTTGTACGCGGCGGTGAAGCCGACGAGCGCCTCGCCCCGCTTCCGGGTGTCCCCGCACGTGTAGTACGTCAGGTGCAGGCAGCAGCGGCGGCGGAAGTCGAACAGCTCCACGTACGCCGACCGGAGCCGGCCGGGCTCGGTGCCCTCGCGGTATGCGACCACCTCGCCCAGCGGCCCGGCGACCGCCGCCGGCAACCCGTCGAGGGCGGCGCGCAGCACGGGCAGCGCCGCCATGACCTCCCCGTCGGGGTAGCGCAGCAGCAGCGAGGCGGCCCGGGCCGCCACCGCCCGCCAGGTGGGCTCGTTCATCGTCCTTCCCCGTCCTGTCCAACGTCGTCGCGGCGGGGCGGGAAGAGCCCTCTCGGGGTGCCCTTGCCGTCCCAGTTGAGCAGGTTCACCCGGCGCGGCTCGTCGCCGGGATCGGTGAAGCCGTCGGCGGTCTGCCGGTCGCGCAGCATGTGGAACGTCTCCACCTGCACCGGCACCGGCGTGCCGGACGACTCCCCGAACGGCCCCTGGCCGTACGGGCCGCCGCCGCCCATGCCCGGGCCGCCCTCGTAGTCGAGGCTGCACTCGGTGGCGATCTTCTCCAGCCGGTGCGCGTCCTCGGCGTGCGCCGCCGGGATGACGTAACGCTGCTCGTACTTGGCGATGGCCAGCAGCCGGTACATCTCGTCCATCTGGTCGCCGGTCATGCCGACCGCGGCGGCGATCGACTCGTCGGGGGCCTGGCCGAGGTTGATCCGGCGCTGGTACGACCGCATCGCCGCGAGCCGGTTGAGCACGCCGCGCACCGGGGCGGGGTCGCCGGCGCTGAAGAGTTCGGCGAGGTATTCGACGGGAATGCGCAAGGCGTCGATCGCGCCGAAGAGGTTGCCGGCCTCCTCGCCGTCGTGGCCGGTGTCGCGCAGCACGTCCACCACCGGCGACAGCGGCGGGATGTACCAGACCATCGGCATGGTCCGGTACTCCGGGTGCAGCGGCAGCGCCACCTCGTACTTCATGATCAGGTCCCAGATCGGGGACCGCTGGGCGGCCTCGATCCAGTCGTCGGGGATGCCCGCCGCCCGGGCGGCCTCGACCACGGCCGGGTCGTGCGGGTCGAGGAAGACCGAGCGCTGGGCGGCGTACAGGTCGTCCTCGTCCCTGACGGCCGCGGCCTCGGCGACCCGGTCGACGTCGTAGAGCATCAGCCCCAGGTAACGCAGCCGGCCGACGCAGGTCTCGGAGCAGATGGTCGGCTGGCCGATCTCGATGCGCGGGAAGCAGAACGTGCACTTCTCGGCCTTGCCGGTGCGGTGGTTGAAGTAGACCTTCTTGTACGGGCAGCCGGTCACGCACATCCGCCACCCCCGGCAGCGGTCCTGGTCGACCAGCACGATGCCGTCCTCGGCCCGCTTGTAGATCGCCCCCGAGGGGCAGGACGCCGCGCAGGACGGGTTGAGGCAGTGCTCGCAGATGCGGGGCAGGAAGAACATGAAGGTCTTCTCGAACTCCTGCCGCACCTGGTCGGAGATCTTCGCCAGCACCGGGTCGCCGGCCGCGATCTCGTTGCCGCCGGCGAGCGAGTCGTCCCAGTTGGCGCTCCACGTGATCTTCGTGTCCTGGCCGGAGAGCAGGGACTTCGGCCGGGCGACGGGCGTGTCCTCGCCGGCCGGCGCGGTGAGCAGGTGCTCGTAGTCGTACGTCCACGGCTCGTAGTAGTCCTGCATGGACGGCAGCTTCGGGTTGGCGAAGATGCCGAACAGCCGCTTGACCCGGCCGCCGGAACGGGGCTTCAGCTTCCCCGAGCGGGTGCGGACCCAGCCGCCCTGCCACCGCCGCTGGTCCTCGTACGTGCGCGGATAGCCCTGGCCGGGCCGGGTCTCCACGTTGTTGAACCAGACGTACTCCACCCCGGACCGGTTGGTCCACGCCTGCTTGCAGGTCACCGAGCAGGTGTGGCAGCCGATGCACTTGTCGAGGTTCATCACCATCGCCATCTGGGCCATCACGCGCATCAGTACTGCACCTCCTGCGAGCGGCGGCGGACCACGGTGACCTCGTCGCGCTGGTTGCCGGTGGGGCCGAGGTAGTTGAACGCGAACGACAACTGGGCGTACCCGCCGATGAGGTGGGTGGGCTTGACCAGCAACCGGGTCAGCGAGTTGTGGATGCCGCCGCGCCGGCCGTTGACCTCGGCCTTCGGCACGTCGATCACCCGTTCCTGGGCGTGGTACATGTAGACCGTCCCCTCGGGCATCTTGTGGCTGACCACGGCCCGGCAGACCACCACGCCGTTGCGGTTGACCGCCTCGATCCACTCGTTGTCCCGTACGCCGATCTTCGCGGCGTCGGCCTCGCTCATCCACATCGTCGGCCCGCCCCGCGACAGCGTCAGCATCAGCAGGTTGTCCTGGTACTCGGAGTGGATCGACCACTTCGAGTGCGGCGTCAGGTACCGGACGGTGATCTCCAACTCCCCGTTTCGGCCCAGCCTCGGCTCGCCGAAGAGCCGGTGCATGTCCAGCGGTGGGCGGAAGATCGGCAGCGCCTCGCCCGCCTCGTGCATCCAGTCGTGGTCGAGGAAGAAGTGCTGCCGCCCGGTGAGCGTGTGCCAGGGCTTGAGCCGCTCGGTGTTGATGGTGAACGGCGAGTAGCGCCGGCCGCCGTGCTCGCTGCCCGACCACTCCGGGCTGGTGATGACCGGCACCGGGCGGGCCTGGGTGTCGGCGAAGGTGATCTGCTTGCCCTCGTGCTCGGCGGCCAGGTCCGCCAGGCGTACGCCGGTGCGCTTCTCCACGTCCCGGAAGCCGGCGGTGGCGACCCGGCCGTTGGTGGTGCCGGAGAGGGCGAGGATCGCCTCGCAGGCGTGCACGTCCGTCGCCAGCGACGGCCGCCCGTCGGCCGCGCCGCCGCGCACCTCGCCGTTCTTGCGGCGCAGGTACGCCACCTCCGGCCGGACGTCGACCGCCACCCCCTTGCCGGACGTGCCGAGGGTGTCCATCAGTGGGCCGAGCGCGGCCAGCTTGTCGGCGACCGCGCCGTAGTCGCGTTCGACCACCAGCAGCTTCGGCATGGTCCGGCCGGGCACCGGCGTCTCGCCCTCGGCCGCCCAGTCGCGCACCCGGCCGTGCGGGGTCGCCATCGCGTCCGGGGTGTCGTGCAGCAGCGGCGCCGCGACGAGATCCCGGCGTACGCCGAGGTGGGTCGACGCCAGCTTCGAGAACGCCCGGGCGATGCCGTGGAAGGCGTCGAAGTCGGTGCGGGTCTGCCACGGCGGGTTGATCGCCGGGGTGAACGCGTGCACGAAGGGGTGCATGTCGGTGCTGCTCAGGTCGTGCTTCTCGTACCAGGTGGCGGCCGGCAGCACGATGTCGGAGAAGAGCGTCGTGGAGGTCATCCGGAAGTCCAGCGACAGCAGCAGGTCGAGCTTGCCCTCCGGCGCCTCCCTGCGCCAGGTCACGTCCGCCGGCCGCAGCTCCGGCGGCGCCTCGTCGGCGCGCAGGTTGGCGTCGGTGCCGAGCAGGTGCCGCAGGAAGTACTCGTTGCCCTTCGCCGACGAGCCGAGCAGGTTGGCCCGCCACACTGTCAGCACCCGCGGCCAGTTCTGCGGTGCGTCCGGGTCGGTGCAGGCGAAGCGCACCCGTCCCGCGCCTAGCTGCTCGGCGACCCAGCCGGCCGGGTCGTCGGGGCGGGCGGCCAGCGCCTCGTCGGCCAGGGCGAGCGGGCTGCGGTCGAACGTCGGCATCGACGGCATCCAGCCCGAGCGCGCCGACTGGGCCAGCAGGTCCATCGTGTGCTTGCCGGCGAAGGCGCCCGTCCCGGTGGGGGAGGACACCACGTCGGCGGAGTACGTGTCGTAGCGCCACTGGTCGGTGTGCACGTACCAGAAGGCGGTGCCGATCATCTGCCGTGGCGGGCGGACCCAGTCCAGGCCGAACGCCAGCTGCGCCCAGCCGGTCGCCGGGCGGCACTTCTCCTGCCCGACGTAGTGCGCCCAGCCGCCGCCGTTGACGCCCTGGCAGCCGGTGAGGGTCACCAGCGCCAGGATCGCCCGGTAGGTGGCGTCGGAGTGGAACCAGTGGTTCGTGCCCGCGCCCAGCAGGATCATCGACCGGCCGCCGGAGCGTTCCGCGTTGTCGGCGAACTCCCGCGCCACCCGGGCCACCTGCGCCGCCGGCACGCCGGTGACCGGCTCCTGCCACGCCGGCGTGTACGGCGTCGCGGCGTCGTCGTAGCCCGCCGGCCACTGCCCGGGCAGCCCGTCGCGGGCCACCCCGTACTGGGCCAGCAGCAGGTCGAACACGCTGGTCACGATCGTCTCTTCGCTCGCAGCCGTGCGCCGAATCCTCCGGATCGGCACGCCACGGCGCAGCACCTGCGGGGTGTCGGTGTCGAAGCGGGGCAGTTCCACCTCGACCGCGTCGCCGGCGCCGAGGCAGGTCAACGCGGGCTCCACCGCGCCCAGGTCGAGGTTCCACTGCCCGTCCTGCTCGCCCCAGCGGTGCCCGAGGCTGCCGGGCGGCACGGCGGGGGCGTCGGCCACCGAGTCCCAGAGCACCGTCTTGAAGGCCGCCTCCTTCCCCGTCTCACCCAGGTCCTCGGCGGTGAGGAACTTGCCCGGCCGGTACGCGCCGTCGGCGCCCGCCTCCAGCGTCACCAGGTACGGCAGGTCGGTGAAGCGGCGCACGTAGTCGACGAAGCGCGGGGTGCGCCGGTCGACGAAGAACTCCTTGAGGACGACGTGCCCCATCGCCATCGCCAGCGCGCCGTCGGTGCCCGGCTGGGCGGGCATCCACTCGTCGGCGAACTTGACGTTGTCGGCGAAGTCGGGGCTGACCACCACGACCTTCTGGCCCCGGTAGCGCGCCTCGGCCATCCAGTGCGCGTCCGGGGTGCGGGTCACCGGGACGTTCGAGCCCCACATGACGAAGTAGGAGGCGTCCCACCAGTCGCCGGACTCGGGCACGTCGGTCTGGTCGCCGAACACCTGCGGGGAGGCCACCGGCAGGTCCGCGTACCAGTCGTAGAAGGAGAGCATCGACCCGCCGAGCAGCGACACGAAGCGCGCCCCGACGGCGTGCGACACCATCGACATCGCCGGGATCGGGGAGAAGCCGGCGACCCGGTCCGGGCCGTACTCGGCGATCGTGTGCACGTGGGCGGCGGCAATCATCTCCTGCGCCTCGTCCCAGCCGATCCGCACCAGGCCGCCCTTGCCGCGTGCCTTCTGGTAGCGGCGGCGGCGCTCCGGGTCGGCCTGGATGTCCGCCCAGGCGGCCACCGGGTCGCCGAGGCGGCCCTTGGCCTCCCGGTACATCTCGACGAGCACACCCCGGGCGTACGGGTACCGCACCCGGGTGGGGGAGTAGGTGTACCAGGAGAACGCGGCGCCCCGGGGGCAGCCGCGCGGCTCGTACTCCGGCCGGTCCGGCCCGACGCTCGGATAGTCGGTCTGCTGCTGCTCCCAGGTGATGATGCCGTCCTTGACGTACACCTTCCAGGAGCACGAGCCGGTGCAGTTGACCCCGTGCGTGGAGCGCACCACCTTGTCGTACGACCAGCGGTCCCGGTAGAAGGCGTCCGCCTCCCGGCCGCCGATCTGGTGCAGTGTCCGGCCGTCGGCGGACACCTCGGCCCTGCGCACCAGGCCGCCCACCGCAAGCAGCGCCCGCCCGGCTCCCTCGGTAGCTCGTGACATAAAGCCCATCCCTCCGGTAGATCACCGTGAGCCCCGCATTTGCGGCGAATGCGTCGTAGCGCAACCGGAGGCGGGGGCCCGGGGCCATCGTTGCCCGCCCGCAGCCCGGGCAACCGGGCCGAAGGTCCCGAGATCATCAGGCGTTCCGGCCGTGGGTCGGTGCCGGTTCCCTCCCGGCGGACCGGCCGGCGTCCCCGCCGCGACGGTGCCGGCCTCCGGCGCGACCTACCGCGCGGCGTCGGCCGTCGGGGTGATCCGGTCCCAGGCCGGGATGGGCAACGCGATCACCGCTGCCGGGAAGAGCCCGTGTTCCTCGTTGTCGATGTGCCGGTGCAGCCGGTCCAGGGCGGCCAGCACCGCCGGCCAGTCGGGCGCGGCGCGGTCGACGGCGCCGAGCACACCGTGGATGTCCTCGTGCTCGGCGCAGAGCTTCTCCACCGCGTCGGCCAGGCTGCCCTCCGCCCGCAGTTCGACGAAGAGCCCCTCCTCCTCGGTGGCGGTGTGCGGCATCAGCAGGGCCAGCAGGTCGTCGAGGGCCGGCAGTGCGTCCGCGTCCCCGGCCCGTACCGCGTCGCGGAGCCGGCCGGCGGCGTTGGCGATCGCCTCGTGCTCGGCGGAGAGGCGGCCGATCAGCGGGAAGTCCCGGCAGCCGCAGTAGTTGCACATGCTGATCATCTCCAGGATCACGACGATGTCCGGCTTCATCGTCGGCCCGACGCCGACACCATCGGCAGGGCCGACCGGCCCGGTGCGCCGGGACGACAGGCCCGCCCCGTCGTCGTCCCCCGCCCGCCGTCGTCCCGCCCGCGGCCGGCGACGGCGTGGCCGAGCGGCGGACCGCCCGGCTATGGTGTCGGCATGCAGGATCGGCCCGGCCTCCGCCGCGCCGGCAGGCGGATCTCGCTGCCGGCGCTGCTGATGCTGACCGTGCTGGTCATGGTGCTCTCCGCGGCCCGGGCCGTCGGGCTCTGCATCGTGTTCCGGTGCACGCGACGGGCCGTTCCCGGCTGCGTGCCGGCGTGGTCGGCCGACCGCGCTCCGCCCGGGCTGACGTTCGCCGTCTGAAGCCCGTCCGCCTTCCCGCGTCCCACGACGCGGGCCCGTGGCTTGGAGCGCCATGCCTACCCCGCACCACGATCGGTCCATCCTGCCCCGGTCCGTCGGCGACGGACCCCGCGCCGTGGCGTACGCCGGCGCGGCCACCCCGCGACGGGGGTGGTGACCGTGCTGGCCCCCGGCGCGTACGCCCGCCTCGGCCTGCGCCATCCCGTCGCCCTGGACCTCGGCACCTCGACGGTACGGATGTGGACGCCGACGTCCGGCGCGGTCGTCGCCGAGCCCGCCGTCGTGGCGTGGAACTCGGCCGGCGCCCGGGCCGTCGGGCGGGCCGCCATCGCGCTGCGCGACACCGGTGACGTGAAACTGGCGTGGCCGGTACGGCACGGCGTGGTGACCGACTTCTTCGCCTGCGTACACCTGCTGCGGGTGGTGGCCGCGGCGAGCGGACGGCCGGGCGACGACGTCTCCCCGGTCGTGGTCGGCGTGCCGGCCACCGCCACGTTGCGGCAGAAGGACCTCCTCGTCGCGGTGGTCCGCCACGCGTTCGGCGGGCGCGTCGCCACCGTGGAGGAGCCGCTGGCCGCCGCCCTGGCCTGCGGAACCGACCTCGACGGCGACGACGTGGTCGCCGTCGACATCGGACAGGGCCGCACCGAGATCGCCCACATCGCCGACCGCGCGGTCGAGGCGGCCGAGCGTGTCGACGTGCCCAACGCCCTCGACCAGGTGCCGCTGATCGCCGCCGCCGTACGACGCCTGGGCGCGCGGCCGGTGTGGCCGGGGCGCCGCCGGCTGCTGATCACCGGCGGCGGGGCGGTGCACCCCGAACTCGGGGCCCGACTGGCGGCGCTGACCGGTCGGGTCGTCACGATGCCCGCCGATCCGCACCTGGCCACGCTCGCCGGCCTGCGCCTGCTGCTCACCGGCTGACCTCGGACGGTGCCGCACGGCGTCGCGACGGCGACGCCGTGCGGGCGCTTATCGGCTGCGTTCCTCGCCCAGCGCGGTCAGGACCAGCGCCACGCAACCGGCTGCGTCGGCGGTGCCGAGTTCGTGGCCGTCCGTTGTGATGACCCGGTACCGGCCGTCAGCCAGCGGATGGACCGATGGGAGTTCTCTGCTGTACGGGTGGCCGACGGTTCTGCTGAAACGCAGTGTCCAGTGGCTGGTGTACGGCAACAGCGCCCGCAGGCGGGGTTGGTGGAACGCCAGCGCTATGAACGGATGCAGGCGGGTCAGGTGCGACGCGGGCGGGCTGTTGTCGTGGTAGCGCCGCCATCGATGGTCGATGGCTTCGGCGTCGCCGCGTTCGAATGCCTCCGCGAAGCCGTTGGCGCTGAGGAACGGCCATGCCGAGGTCAGTTCGCCAACCCGCATGCCGGACTGCCAGCCGTGCATCGAACCGGTCACGGCGGACAGCTCGTCGGTGGTCCCACGCGCCATGACCACACCCCGTGTCCAGAACTGCAGGCAGAAGGCCCGTTCGCGGAGGCCCATGACGACGTCGGCGTTGCGTTCGGCGCTTCTGACCTCCGCTGCGGTGTGGCGCCAGCCCGGCGAGGACAAGTGTTGCGCCCGCACGGCGAGACCGGCCGCGTCGAACTGCGCTTGCAGGACAGCGCGCAGGCTGCCTGCCTGCACGATGTCTGGATACAGAGCGGGGTCCGGCCCGCAGGTGTCGCGCTGGTCAGCCACGCTCCCATCCTGCCTGTTGTCGACCGTGCCCTCCGCTGCCGGTGACTACCCCACCCGTCGGCGGGTAAGCCGGCCGGCGGAAGGAGGCGACGTGGGACGAGGGTTCGTGAACTGGTCCGGCAGCCTCTCCTTCACCCCGGGCGAGTACGCCGAACCCGCGGACGAGGACGAGGTGCGCGCGCTGGTGCGGCGGGCCCGCGAGGCCGGGACGACGGTACGGCCGGTCGGCTCCGGGCACTCGTCCAGCCCGCTGGTGCGCACCGACGGGATCCTGCTGAGCCTCGACCGGCTCGCCGGGGTGATCGCCGACGACGGAGAACTCGCCACCGCCTGGGCCGGCACCAAGCTCAAGGCGCTCGGCGAGGGCCTGTACGACGCGGGGCTGGCGATGGACAACCTCGGGGACGTGGACTACCAGTCGATCGCGGGTGCGACAGCCACCGGCACCCACGGCACCGGCCTCGGCTTCGGCAACCTCTCCACCCAGGTGACCGGCGTACGGCTGGTCACCGGCACCGGCGAGACGGTGGACGTCAGCGCGGAGCACAACTCGGACCTGCTGCCGGCGGCCCGGCTGTCCCTCGGCGCGCTCGGCGTGGTCACCCGGGTGACCCTGGACGTGCAGCCCCGCTACGAGCTGCGCCGTCGCTCGTGGTGCGCGCACGTCGACTGGACCCTCGACCACCTGGCCGAGTTGCAGCACACCAACCGGAACATGGACTTCTACTGGTACCCCCGCAGCGACCAGACGCAGATCCGGGTCATGAACCGGGTCGACCGGGCACCCGACGAGCGGGTGTGGCAGCCGCGGCTGGTGCCGGGCGAGGCCTTCCCGGGAGAGCCCGGCGAGGTCCGCGTGGGCCCGACCCACCGCACCATCCCCCGCCATCGGGAGCTGCGCTTCGAGGAGATCGAGTACATGCTGCCGGCAGAGGCGTTCGCCGCCTGCTTCGCGGAGGTGCGGCGGCGGATCAGGCAACGGCACCGCCGGGTCGTCGGGTGGCGGGTGCTGGTGCGCAGCATCGCCGCGGACGACATCTGGCTCAGCAACGCCTACGGCCGGCCGACCGTGACGATCGCCTGCCTGCAGAACACGTCCCTGCCGTACGAGGAGTACTTCCGGGACATGGAGGCGGTCTTCCGGCACTACGGCGGCCGGCCGCACTGGGGCAAGAAGCACTGGCTGACCGCCCGTGACCTGCGTCCCCTCTATCCCCGCTGGGACGACTTCCAGGCGGTACGTCGCCGACTGGACCCGGACGGGGTGTTCCTCAGCCGGGACCTGGCCCGGCTGCTGGAGGAGGCGTGATGGCGCAGATCGGCGCGCGGACGTGGGTCGTCCCGGGCGGGCGGGTGCCGTTCCCCGGCCACGGCCGGGAACCGGAGTTCGGCAGCTTCGACCAACTCTGCGTGCTCAACGCCACGGACCAGGAGGCCGAGCTGAGCCTGGACTTCTACTACGAGGACGCCGAGCCGGTCGGGCCGTACCGGATCCTGGTCGGGGCCCGGCGGATCCGGCACGTCCGGGTCAACGACCTGATCGACCCGGAGGCGGTCCGCCTGGACCGTCCCTACGGCTGCGTGCTGCGCTCACCGGTGCCGGTGGTGGTGCAGTTCCTGCGCCAGGACACCCGGCTGCCCGGCGTCGTCGCGCTGACGGGCGCCATGGCCTACCCCGGCTGACGTTCGCGGCCCTGGCGCCCGGGTATCCGCGCCCATGGGGCAGGCGGGGGAGCAGACGGCGTCGGCGTCGGGGCTGGGCTGCCGGCTGCGCGAGACCGGGCGGAACAGCTACCGGCGGTTGCAGACGTACTTCATCGTGGCGGTGCAGGCGGGCCTCGCCGCGGCCCTGTCGTGGGTGGCGGCCCGCGAGATCCTGGGCAGTCAGGACCCGACCTTCGCCCCGGCCGCCGCGGTCGGTGTGATCGCCGCGTCCCTCGGCAACCGGGCCCGCCGCACCGTCGAGCTGATCGGCGGGGTGGTGCTCGGCATCGCCGCGGGCGACATCCTGATCGGCGTGCTGGGCACCGGCCCGTGGCAGACGGGTGTCATCGTCTTCCTGGCGATCGCCGCGGCGGTGCTGATCCGTGGCACCGGCGCCCTGGTGACCCAGGCCGGTGGTACGGGCGTCCTGGTCGCCACCCTCACTCCGACCAACCCGCACCTGGAACTGCCCCGCACCCTCAACGCGCTGATCGGGGGAGCGGTGGGCCTGCTGGTCGTGCTCCTCGTCGTCCCGCTCAACCCGTTACGGACCGTGCGCCGGGTCGCCGACCCCGCGCTGGACGTCTTCGCCCGGGAGATGACCGCCTCGGCGGACGCCCTGACCCGGCGCGACACCCAGGCGGCGCAGGAGGTGCTCGACCGGATGCGCGCCGCCGAGCCGGAACTGGACCGGCTCAGCGAGGTCGTCGACGCCGCCGAGGAGGTGGCCCGGCTCTCGCCGCTGCGCTGGCGGCGCCGCCGGGTGCTGGCGGCCTACCAGCACGGCGTCGAACACATGGAGCGGGCGTTCCGCAACAGCCGCACCCTGGTCCGCCGGATCGGCACCGCGCTGCGCGACGACGAGCCGGTGCCGCCCGGCCTGCCCGCCGCCGTCGACCGGTACGGCGAGGCCGTCCGCCTGCTGCACCGCGAGTTCCTGGCCGCCCGGACGCCCGTGGCGGCGCGGGAGCGGGTGCTGGAGGCGGTGTGGGAGGCCGGGGAGGCGTGCCGGCAGGACATGGGGTTCTCCGGCGCCATCGTCGTCTCGCAGTTGCGGACCATTGCCAACGACCTGCTCCGGGCCACGGGCGTCGACCAGGCCGAGGCGCGCCGGCTGGTGCGCCGGGCCGCCGCCGGCCACCGGTGACCTGCCCGACGCGGCGCTGCTCAGCGTTGTTGTTGCAGGTAGGGGCAGAGGAGTTCCCGGGTGAGGGCGAGCACGGCGGCTTCCGGGGTGCCGTTCTCGATCATCTGTGAGGACGCGTAGACGACAGCCTGGACCAGTTCCGCCGCGGCGGCCGGGTCGCTGGCACCGTGCTCGGCCAGGGCCGCCACCAGCGGCGTACGCAGCTGGTCGTGCAGGATCCGGCTCTCCTCGGCGAGGACGGTGCCCGACGCGCTGCTGGCGAGGCCGCGCATGACCGCGTGCTCGCCTTGGGCGACGAGGTGCAGGTTGGCCTCGACGTAGGCCAGTACCCGTCCGCCCGGATCGGTGGCCCGGTCCATCTGCTCCGTGACGTACGCCGACCACTCGGGGAACATGTCGGCGATGACGGCGTTGAGCAGGTCCTCCCGCGACTTGAAGTACTGGTAGACGCTGGGGCGCGCCAAGCCTGTCCGTTTGCCCACCTCGGCCAGGCTCGGCGCCTGCGCCCCGCTCTCCGCGAGGATCTCGCGGGCCGCCGCCAGGATCGCCCGTCGCTGGCGGGCCCGGTGCTCGGCCACCGTGGGCGCCTGGATCTTCGGCACAGGACTCCTTCTCGTCACGGCACGGGCATCAGTCGCCCGTCGATCATCTCGTAGACCGTTGTGCAGTGGCGCAGCACGTCGTGGTCGTGGGTGACCATGACGGTGGCTACATCGTTCTCCTTGGTCTCGCGGGCGAGCAACTCCACCACCTCGTGACTGCGGGCGCGGTCGAGGGCGGCGGTCGGCTCGTCCACCAAGAGTAGTCGCGGCCGGTTTACCAGGGCCCGGGCGATGCCGACGCGCTGCCGTTCGCCACCCGACAGCTGGTGCGGACGGCGGTTCGCCTTGTGGGCCATCCCGACCTCGCCGAGCAGGTGCACCGCCTCGCGGGCCCGGGAGCCGTGACCGCCGAACCGGGCGGGCAGCCGGATCTGGTCCACGGCGGTCAGCGCGGGAAGGAGATTGCCGGACTGGAACACGAAGCCGACGAACTCCCGGCGCAGGGTCGCCCGTGCCTGTGCGCTCGGCACGGTCATGTCCCGTCCGGCGAGGGTGACCGAACCCGACGTCGGGATGGTCAGCCCGCCGGCCACCGCGAGCAGGCTGGACTTGCCCGCCCCCGAGGGGCCGACCACCGCGACGAACTGCCCGGGGGCGACGGTGAGGTCGACCCCGTCGAGGGCCGGCACGGTGTCGTCGCCGTCGCCGAAGCGCAGGCTCACGCCGCGCATGACCAGGCCGGTGTCGGTCATCGGTTCGCTCCCAGGGCGGTCAGCGGATCCACCGTGGCGATCCGGACGATGGCCACGGCGGCTCCGGCCAGGCCGAGGACGAGCAGGAGGAGGGCGGCCACCGCGATCGCCGGCGCGCTGAGCGCGAACGGGATACCGCTGCCGACCAGGCTGCCGGCCGCTGTGCCGACCGCGACGCCCGCGCCGACGGCGAGCAGCAGCAACGCGAGGGCCTGGGCCAGCCCGTCGCGCAGCAGGTATCCCGTCGGTGCGCCCATGGCCCGCAGCACGGCGATCTCCGCGCGGCGTTGGATGGTCCAGACAGTGAAGAAGGCGCCGACCACGAGCGCGGAGATGGCGTAGAGGAACCACTCGATCAGTTGCAGGGTCGAGGTCTCGGCGGTGTAGCCGGGCGAGGCGCCGTAGGACTCCTTGCGGGTGAGGCTCTCGGTGCCGGCGGCCCGGTCACCGGCCGCCAGGTCGATCTCGGCGCCGTCGGCGGCCCGCACCGCCACGGCGGTGATCTCCTGGTAGGTGCCGCCCGGCACGGGTTCGCCGGGGCGGACGCCGGCCTTGATCTCCTGCCAGGCCCGCAGTGGCAGGTAGGCCACGTCGACGTGACCGAACGTGTGCTGGTCGGCCATGGCGCCCAGCACGGTGAGCCGGGTGCCGATCCGGTCGACGGTCACCGTGTCGCCCACCCGCAGCCCGGCCTCGATCGCGGTTTGGCTCACCACGATGCCGTTCGCGGCGCCCAGCCGTGCGCCCTCGGCCACCGGTGGGGACAGGAAGGAGTCGGCGGGCACGCCGAACAACGCGAGGTCGATCTCCACGCCCGAACCGCTGCGGGCGTTGATCAGCGCGTTGCCGAAGGGCGCCGCGTCGGTGACCCGGGGCTGCGCTTTCCACGAGTCGACCGCGGAGATGTCGATGACGCTGCGGGAGAACGCCGAGTCGTGCTGGACGCCGTCGGCGAAGGCGAAGGAGGTCGCCGGGATGCGCTGGAGCCCCGACACGCCGTCGTTCACCAGGCCCGAGGAGAGCCCCGACAGCAGCACCACCAACACCGCGATGAGCGCGACGACCGCTCCCATCAGGCCGAACCGAGCCTTGGCGAACCGGAGTTCGCGTACCGCTAGGAACATGCCCACCACCGGGGGCAGGATTTTATCGACTGCATGTCAGCATCGTACCAACATGCTGTCGGCATCCTTCCGGCGCCGCTCGGGTGCGTGCCCGGATCAGTCGGGTGGTGGCGGTTGCCGCGTCACGCCGAGCCGGCGAACTGGCTCACGTGGTAGGCGGTGCTGCGGCCGTCGGGCGTCCTGGTCCACTTCGAGACCATGAGGTGCAGGTCGCCCGCCCGCCGGCTGGACCACGGGTGGATGAACCCGCCGTAGAGCCCGGGCTCCTGCCAGGACGTGACCTGGATCTTCTCGGGCGTCCAGACCCGGTCCGGGCCGTCGGCAGTGCGGGTGACGATGCACCCGGTGGCGCAGTTGAGGTACGACATCACCCAGGTGCCGTCGGCGAGCCGCCGCACCGACGGCTCGCCGAAGCGGCCGGTCAGGATGGGCGTGCACGGGCGGCCCCAGCCCCAGTTGCTGCCGTTCCAACCCCAGCCCTCGTACGCCTCGGGCGCGAACAGGCGGTCCCAGCGGACCCGGCGCAGCATCATCGGGCCGTCCTGGCGGCCGGAACGCACCGAGAAGACGTACACCCAGTCCCCGTCGCGCTGCATCGTCCACATCTGGAACGGGTCGGTGTTGGCGCCGTTGTTCCACCACTTCAGCGGCGTACGGATGAAGTCGTTGCCGTTGTCGCTGTAGGCCAGGCCGGCGTAGCGCGACCGCCAGTGCGGCCCGGCCGGGCCGGCGGAGTGCCAGTTCTCGATGCTCATGTACGACACGAGCTGGCGGCCGGTCTCGGGGAAGCTGATGCCGTCGTTGGGGATGACGGTCACCTCCCAGAGGCCGTCGATGCCGATCCCGTGGTGGCCGTTGTGCATCAGCTCCGGGGCCCGGCCGTTGCCGGCGACGCGGGCGGCGCTGTCGAAGACGACCCCACCGGCGGCGCCGGGATGGACGTTGGAGCGCAGCATCACCGGTGAGCGCCAGTCGTTGGGCAGCGGCGGGCCCTCCGGCCACGGCGTGTCGAAGGTGTCGCCGAACAGGTAGCCGATGGAGCCGTTCTCCAACACGTACGGGATGCCGAGGTCGGTGCCGGCGACCCGCCAGCGGTGGTTGGTGTCCAGGTCGGCGCCGGTGAGGCGCTTCTTCCAGGTGGCGGCCTGCGCCGCGCCGGGGGCCAGGGCCGGCGCGACGGTCGCGGCCACGCCGGCCGCGGCGACCGTGCCGAGCAGTGAGCGGCGGGTGATGGGCATGGCCGTCCTCCTCGCGATGGGGTTCCCGGAGGTCACGGACGTGGGGAGCCGGGCCGGGCGTGGTCGCATCGAGTGGCTTGCGTCGATGTAGTGCTGGAACCTACGACCAGCCGGCCGGCGTCGTCAAGGACCGTCGCGCGGACGCCGGGTGCGAAGGATGTCTTCAGGGGTGTCGTATCACTCTGCCGGAAACTTTCGTCATTCCATTGACATGGTTCGTGCTGTCTCCGCAGACTCGCGGCAGTCGGCCCACCTGACCGAGGAGTCCTCCTGATGGCCACCATCCCCTGGCTCGCGGACGTCCTGCGTGCCGCGGGCGTCCGGGTCGTCGAGCACGGCGACTGGCGCAACCGCATGGTCGCCGGCTCGTTCAACCCGATCGGCGTGCTGTGGCACCACACCGCCGCCAGGTCGAGCGCCAGCAACCCGCACCCCGCGCTCAACACCTGCATCTACGGCCGCTCCGACCTGCAGGGCCCGCTCTGCCACGCGGTGGTCGACTACCACGGCGTCTTCCACGTGATCTCCGCCGGCCGCGCCAACCACGCCGGCGCCAGCCGGGGCAGCGGCCCCGTCCCCGCCGGCGACGGCAACACGATGCTGGTCGGCTGGGAGATCGACTACGACGGGGTCAACCAGCGGATGACCCCCGCGCAGTACGAGGCGTCGCTGACCGCGACCGCGGCCGTCCTGCGGCAGCTCGGCCGCGACGCCAGCTACGCGCGCGGCCACCGCGAGACCAGCACCGGCGGCAAGATCGACCCGTCCTTCATCGACCTCGACCTCATGCGGGCCGACGTCGCGGCCCGGCTCGGCGCGGGTGGCGTCGCGGGCCGCGCGTTCGGCTTCGGCAGCGGGCAGCACTACGTGGCGGTCGGCGCGGCGGGGACGCTGGCGAACCTGTCCTGGTCGGCGGGCACCGGGCTGGTGCGCGCGGACTGGGGAGGCGGCCCGTTGACGGGCAAGGCGGTCGGGTACGCGCACGCGGGCCAGCAGCACGTCTTCGCGCGGGGCACGGACAACGCCCTGCGGCACTGGTGGTGGGGGCCGGGGATGGGCGCGCCGGGCCTGGACAACTGGAACACCGTCGGGCGGGTGGCCTCCGATCCCACCGGCTTCGCGTACGGCAACCAGCAGCACGTGTTCTTCCGCAACGCCGAGGGGAACCTGGAGCACCGCTTCTACGACCTGACCACCCGTCAGATCGCCGGCGGGGTGTGGCCGGGCGGCGGGTTCGTGGGGAATCCGTTCGCGTTCGTGCACCGCGACCAGCAGCACATCTTCGCCCGGACGGCCTCGGGTGGGTTGATCCACTGGTACTGGTGGCCGGGGATCGACCCGGGCTCCGACAACTGGGGGATCACCGCGGGCGTGGCCTCGGACCCGACGGGCTTCTCCTACGGTGGCAACCAGCACCACGTGTTCTTCCGCAACACCGACGGCCGGCTCCAGCACCGGTTTTTCGACGATCCGAGCGGGACGCTCGGCGGCGGGGTCTGGGCCGGCGGCCCGGTGGTGGGGAACCCGCACGCCTTCGTGCACCGCGACCAGCAGCACATCTTCGCCCGGACGGCCTCGGGTGACCTCGTGCACTGGTACTGGTGGCCGGGTATCGACCCGGGCACGGACAACTGGGGCGCGGTCGGCAGGGTCACCGACGACCCGGCGGGCCTGTCGTTGCCCGGCCAGCACCACGTGTTCTACCGGACCACCAACGGCACCCTCGAACACCGCTTCGTCAACGACGCCAACGGCCAGCTGTCCACCGACAACTGGGGTGGCGCGCTGTAGCCGGCGGCCGCGGGAGGGAACCCACCCGACGCGCAGCCGCCGAGCGCCGGCGCGACGAGAAGGAACGCCTCCGCTCCGCCCTCGCCGGCGAGGACGAGCCCGGAGGTGACGAGCAACAGGGTGGCACCCGTTTACTGGAACGGTGACGGCTGAGCAATTCGACACGCCGGGACGGCTGTTGCTGAACTGTCGACGATCATGCCGTGGTGCCGCCTGTGGGTGGCCAAGGGGCACGACGAGAGGCCCGGCACGGTCGACGACGACCGTGCCGGGCCTGCGTCAACCGATCACCAGTTGGTGGAGCCGGCCACCTTCGGCCACGGCTTCAACGTGGGCTTGATCAGGTAGACGACGCCGCCGGAGCCGCCGGACACCCCGCCGCTGGCGATGATCCGCTTGGTCCGCAGCCAGATCTGCTCGAACTGCTCACGCTTGTGGACGTTGCGCACCACGTCGTTGCTCGACGAGGCCGGGTCGACTGCTCGTCGCGGTGGCCGCCGGTGTCGCGGCCCGCGTGCTCGTCCGCTACCGGCCGGTCAACGGCGACCCAGCGGCGATCCTGTTCGCGCACGGCGTCCCGTTCGCGGTCATCGTGCTCGACTTCTACCCGGATCGGGAGGAGGTCCGCCGGGTCTTCTCCGTCACCAACCCGGACAAACTTTCCCGGGTCGGAGGAATATCTTCGGAGGGCCTGTCCATCCGGCGGTCCCCCGTTCGTCGTGAGGGCGTACGGCGGTCCTGCCGTACGACAGGGCGACAGAGGGAGACGGATCGTGAAGTACATGCTGCTCATCAACGCGGGAGCGGTCGACGCGGACGGCGGGGCCGCCGGGTGCGAGGTCGCGGACTGGATGGCCTACGACAAGCAGGTGCGGGAGGCGGGCATCCTGGTCTCCGGGGAGTCGCTGGCGGACCTGGTCACCGCCACGACGGTACGGGTCGACCGGGACGGCCGGCGGACCGTGACGGACGGGCCGTTCGCGGAGACCCGCGAGATCCTCGGCGGCTTCTACGTGATCGACGTACCGGATCTCGACGCGGCGCTCGACTGGGCGGCGCGCTGTCCCGGCGCCCGCGCGGGCGGTTCGGTGGTGGTCCGGCCGGTCGCCGAGTTCGGGGGCTGACCCCGGTGGGCGAACCGCCCGCCGGGGCCGGAGGGCCGGACCAGGCGCCGTCGGCAGTCGTGGAGTCCGTGTTCCGCGAGGAACGCGGCCGGCTGCTGGCGGCCCTCGTCCGCCGCTTCGGCGATCTCGACCTGGCCGAGGAGGTCACCTCCGAGGCCGTCGAGGCGGCGCTGGCCCGCTGGCCGGTCGACGGCGTTCCGGCCAACCCGGGAGCCTGGCTGATGACCACGGCCCGCCGCAGGGCGGTCGACCGGCTGCGTCGCGACCAGGCCCTCGCCGCGCGGCTGGCCATCCTCCAAGCCGAGGCGGACCGGCCGGACCTCGCCCCGGTCCCCGCCCCCGAGGCGGGCGGGGACCTGCCCGACGAGCGGCTGCGACTGTTCTTCACCTGCGCGCATCCGGCGCTCGCGGCCGAGGACCGCGGGGCGCTGACCCTGCGCTACCTGGCCGGGCTGACCACGCCCGAGGTGGCGCGGGCCTACCTGGTCCCGGCGGCGACGATGGCCAAGCGGATCACCCGGGCGAAGCGGAAGATCCGCGAGGCCCGGATCCCGTTCCGGGTGCCTGGCGCGGCGGAGCTGCCGGAGCGGCTGCCGGGCGTGCTCCAGGTGACCTACTCGATCTTCACCGAGGGCTACGCGGCCAGCGCCGGCCCGCGCCTGCAACGGCTCGACCTCGCCGAGGAGGCCATCCGGCTGGCCCGGCTCCTGCACCGGCTGCTGCCCGCCGAGCGGGAGGTCACCGGGCTGCTCGCGCTGATGCTGCTGGTGCACGCCCGGCGCGACGCCCGCACCGGCCCCGACGGCGAGCTGGTGCTGCTCGACGAACAGGACCGCGCCCGCTGGGACCACCCGATGATCGGGGAGGGGCGGGACCTGGTGCCCGTCGCCCTGACCGGCGGCCCGCCCGGCCCGTACGGCGTGCAGGCCGCGATCGCCGCCCTGCACGTGTCGGCCCCGGACCTCGCCGGCACCGACTGGCCGCAGATCGTGGCCCTCTACGACGTGCTGCACGCGCTCGCCCCGTCCCCGGTCGTCGCCCTGAACCGGGCCGCCGCCGTGGCGATGCGCGACGGCCCGGAGGCGGGCCTGGCGCTGCTCGACGAGCTGGCCGACGAACCACTGTTGCGGGCCCACCATCCGTATCCGGCGGCCCGGGCCGACCTGCTGCGTCGGCTCGACCGGCCCGCCGAGGCGGCCGAGGCGTACCGCGCGGCGCTCGCCCTGGCCGGCACCGAACCCGAACGGGCGCTCCTGCGGCGGGGGCTGGACGCCGTCACGGTCACAAGGGACGAGGCGGGCCCGTGATGACCCGCCTTGCCACTGACGGGTGGCTACCAGAGGACTTGAACCTCTGGACCACATCCGCGATCCGCAACGGCGCGGCCCCTCAGTGGGGCCGGATGAGTCGCATGCCGCCGGGAGCGGGCCCGGCCATCGCGGCCAACGCGGCGGGCACCTCGGCGAGGCCGATGGTGCTGGTGACCAGCTCGGCGGGGCGCAGCACCCCGGCGGTGACCAGCCGGAGCAGCTCCGGGTAGGCGTGTGCGGGCATGCCGTGACTGCCGCGCAGCTCCAGCTCGTACGCGATCACGAGGTCCATCGGGAGAGCCGGGTGGCCCTCGGCGGCGGGCAGGAGCCCGACCTGCACGTGCCGCCCGCGCCGCCGCAGACCCTCGATCGACGCGCGGCACGTGGCGTGACTGCCCAGCGCGTCGAGCGACAGGTGCGCCCCGCCGCCGGCGGCCTCCCGGACGGCCGCGGACACCGCGTCGGGGCCGAGGGCACTGCCGTCCAGGCAGACCGTGGCGCCGCAGCGCCTGGCCAGCTCCAGGGCGCCGGGAGCCACGTCGACCGCCACCACCCGGGCGCCGCACGCCGCCGCGATCATCACCGCGGAGAGCCCCACCCCGCCGCAGCCGTGCACCGCCACCCACTCGCCCGCGGCGACCCTGCCCTGGCTGACCACGGCCCGGAACGCGGTGGCGAACCGGCAGCCGAGCGCCGCCGCGGCCGGGTAGTCCAGCTCGTCGGGGAGCCGGACCAGGTTGACGTCCGCGTCGCGCACCGCCACCTGTTCGGCGAAGGAGCCCCAGTGGGTGAACCCCGGCTGTGTCTGCCGCTCGCAGACCTGCTGGTCGCCCGCCAGGCAGGCCGGGCACTGCCCGCACGCGCACACGAAGGGCGCGGTGACGCGGTCGCCGGGCCGCCAGCGGTGGACGCCCGGACCGACCGCCACGACGACCCCCGCGTACTCGTGGCCGGGCACGTGTGGCAGCCGGATGCCGGGATCGTGGCCCTGCCAACCGTGCCAGTCGCTGCGGCACAACCCCGTCGCCTCGACGCGGACGACCGCGCCGCCGGGCGGCGGCACCGGCTCCGGGACGTCGCGGACCTCGGGTCGGGCACCGAACTCGTCGAAGATCACGGCACGCATGGCCGGCATCCTCACATGCCACCATGCGTGCCGTCGTGCCCACCGTGCCGGGCCCGCGCGCCACCCGCCCTACCGCGGGCCGGCTCCTCGGCGGGCGAGCCCGCGCCGCCACGGCGCCACCAGGATCAGGGCGGCCAGCACCAGGACGGCGCCGAGAGCCAGCCAGGTGGACGAGGACAACGGCGACGACTTTCCGGTCGCCTCGGCGTGCTCGCTCTTGACGGCGGCCACCGGGCGGTCGTACTTCTTCTCCTCGGGGCCGACCAGGCGGCCGACGGACGCGCCGGCGGGGAGCGCGAAGCCCCAGTCGAGCAGGGCCGTCGCCTCTCCCAGGCTGCCCAGCGGCGCGGTCTCCGCTCCGAGCAGGGTCACCGCGAGCCGCCGGCCGTGGCGTTCGGCCACGCCGACGTACGTCTGCCGCGCCAGGTCGGTGAAGCCTGTTTTCCCCCCGATCGTCCCCGGATACTGGTCCAGCAGCGTGTGGTCGTGTCTG
This sequence comes from Micromonospora sp. NPDC047074, assembly GCF_040643815.1. NCBI lineage: Bacteria > Bacillati > Actinomycetota > Actinomycetes > Micromonosporales > Micromonosporaceae > Micromonospora > Micromonospora sp. NPDC047074. The sequence goes on along the minus strand of NZ_JBEYVB010000017.1, from coordinate 79,324 downwards.
ATCTCGAATGCCGGGTTTCCCGGCTGCGCCGGAATCTGCGCCGTGCGGGTGGCGATGTACTGGCAGAAGTCCTTGCGGGCGAAGGCGGATCGCGCGATCAACGCGAGGTCGTACGCGCTGGTGTACTGGCCGGGGCCGTCCAGGCCGGAGGGCGTCGCCGCGTGGGTCTGGTTCGCCCGCAACCGGCGCGCCTCCGCGTTCATCGCGTCGACTCCGCCCTGCCTGCCGGCGGCGCCGCCGCCGACCCGGGCCAGCACGTTGGCCGCGTCGTTGCCGGACTTGAGCAGGAGCCCCAACCACAGGCTGCCGACCGAGTACCGGCTCCCCTCGGCCACTCCCATCAGCGAACTGGCCGGATCGAGATCGCGCAGGTCAGCCCGGGTCACCTCGACCATCTGGTTCGGGTCGAGGCGGGGCATCAGCGCCGCCGCCAACAGCAGTTTCTGCACGCTGGCCGGCGTCCGGTGCTCGTGGGGGCCGCATCCGCCCAGCACCGCACCACTGTCGAGGTCCGCCACGAGCCACGACGTGGCGGTCACCGCCGGTGCCGCAGGCGCGCCGGCGGGAGCGGCCAGACCCGCCGTCGCCAGGGCCGCCCCCCCGACCGCCGCCTGGGCGGGGTCGACCGGTGGCGGCGTCGGCATGGCGGGCGGGGGCACCGGCGACTTCACGGTGGGGCACCGCACGAATGGCGCGGCCGCTGCCGCAGGTGGCGCGACCGCGACCGCAGGCACGAGCAGGGTGGCACTGAGCGTCACGACAGCGAAGCGCGAAGTGGTCACTCAACGTACGGTAATCGTCGGGAAAGCCGGCGCGGCCGGATTGACGAAAGCGCTTCGTGTGCCCATAAGCGCAGTTCGTGCGAACCCGCTGCCACCTGGTTCACATTGCGATGGGTTGTCCGCAGGCCGGGTCGGACGGTCGGGGTTCGATCGGCATCTTGACGGATGGGGCGGGATGTGGCGTAGTGGATCGAGCGATTCGGGTCGATATCGGCCGGGCGCAACGATCTGACGTCCAGAAGGGATTGTCCGTGTCCTTGTCTCGCCGCCAGTTCCTGTCCCGCTCGGCTGGGGCCGGTCTCGCCGTGGCCGTGGCCGGTTCGGTCGAGGCCCTGTTCACCGCAGCACCCGCGCTGGGGGTGTCCGGCCCGGAGGCCGGGTACGGTCCGCTCGTGCCTGACCCGGCCGGCATGCTCGACCTGCCGGTGGGCTTTCGCTACACGGTGCTGTCGCGCGAGGGCACCGTCCGGCCGGACGGTGGCATCGTGCCGAGCCGGTTCGACGGTATGGACTCCTTCGCGGACAAGGCGCGCGGCACCCGCCTGGTCCGCAACCATGAGTGCTCTCCGACCGCGAAGATCACGGTCGTGGCTCCGCCGGAACGCACGTACGACCCGGCCGCCGGGGGCGGGACGAGCACGCTCGTCGTCAGCGCGTCGAACCGCCCCGTCTCCGAGCACGTCAGCCTGGGCGGCACGGCCATCAACTGCTCCGGCGGCCGGACGCCGTGGCACACCTGGTTGACCTGTGAGGAGACCGAGGACAAGGCGGGTGCCCGCGGGTACACGAAGGACCACGGGTTCATCTTCGAGGTCGACCCGTACGATGACGCCCGCAACACCCACCCGACGCCGCTGACCGCGATGGGCCGGTTCCAGCACGAGGCGGTCGCGGTCGACCCGCGCACCGGCATCGTCTACGAGACCGAGGACGCGTTCGTCGCGCCATTGGGCAGCTTCTACCGCTTCCTGCCGAACCGGCCGCTCGGCGGTCACGGGAGCCTGCGGGCAGGCGGCGTGCTGCAGGCCCTGCGCGTCCCGGACCTGCCGGACCTGTCGGTGGTGACGGAGGCGGGCACCTCCTTCTCCGGCATCGAGTGGCTCGACGTGCCGGACCCGCTGGCGACGACGGAGTCGGTCCGTGCCCAGGACTACGGCAAGCCGATCACCGGTGGGTACAAGATCGAGGGCGCCTGGTGGGGGCAGAAGGACGCCTGCGCCTACTTCGTCTCGTCGTTCGCCCGGCGTGAGCTGGGCTCGGCCCGTGACCACGACGGCCAGGTCTGGCGGTATGACCCAGGCGCCAACACGTTGCGCCTGGAGACCATCTTCACCCGCCCCACGCCGGCGCCGGAGAACCCGGAGTTCGACGCCCCGGACAACATCTGCATGTCGCCGTACGGGGGCCTGATGATGTGCGAGGACGGGATCGGGGACCAGCACATCCTTGGTACGACCGCCGACGGCGAGGTGTTCGTCTTCGCACGCAACCGGGTGGACGTCGGCACCGCCGGGGACCCGGAGTACGGCGAGCTGGCAGGCGCGACGTTCTCCGCCGACGGCCGGACCATGTTCTTCAACGTCTACAACCCGGGCATCACGTACGCCGTCACCGGCCCCTGGAACCGCCGCCAGGGCTGACCCGCAGCCACCGTCCGGTGGGCCGAGGTCCAGACCGGCCGTACGTACGCCGCGCGGTCTTCTGCGACCTGCTGCTGTCCGGTGGTCGCTGCTGTCTGCCTCGCGCCGACCATGCCGGCCCTTGCTCCCGTCGACTGCGACGCCGACCCGGCATCCGGCGGCGCGACCAGCCGAAGGCCGGCTGACGGAAGCGGGGTGGCAGCGGCGGCGCGATCCCGGCCCGGAGGTCGTCCGAGGCGATCCGCGGCGGCTGCTCACCCCGCCTGACGTCAGCGGCTGACTAGACCCGGGTGACCCGGACGGCGTCGGCCACCACGTAGCCGGTGGCGCTGGTCCACCGGCTCACCGCGACCAGGTTGCGGTCACCGGCGGCCAGGGCGAAGGTGCCGAGCGAGCGCCAGGCGCCGCCGCTGGCCCGCTGGTCCAGGTTGACCGTCTGGTTGCCCGAGGCGGTCACGACGATGTGCGGTGCCGAGCTGCTGTAGCCGGGGTCGGCCGGGTGCCGCACCTCGACCCGGTAGTTGCCGGCCGCCGGGATGGCGACCTTGAACCAGGCGGCGTCGCTGGCGAGCGTGGGGTTGGCGAACCGGTAGTCGGCGCCGTAGCGCTGGGCCGAGTACGCGGAGGTGCCCCAGTTGGTGCTCGCCGTGAACCGTCCCGCCGTGGCGTTGTCCACGATGGTGCTGAACGTGGGCGGGGGGTTGGTGGTGCTCAGCCCCAGGTATGCGGCGATGCCCTGGGCGTGCCCCCGGGCGGTGGCGGTGATGAAGTCGGCCCGCTTGAGCAGGGCCGAGTCGGCCACGGAGTCGATGAAGAGGTTCTCCGTCAGCACCGCGGGCATTGCCGACTCGCGCAGCATGTGGAAGTTCGCGGACTTCAGGCCCCGGTCGGTGACCCCGCTGACCGACCGCATGCCGGAGATCACCCGCGAGTGCACCGCGTTGTGCAGGTTGACGGTGGCGGAGTCTGCCGTCGGGTACCGGTAGCTCTCGAAGCCGGTGCCGCCGCCGGAGTTGATGTGCACGCTCACGAGCAGGTTCGCGCCCCACGCGTTGGCGTCGTCGGTGCGGTAGGCCAGGCTGCGGGTGATGTCGGTCGTCCGGGACATCCGGACGTCGACGGCCCAGTTGGCCAGCAGGATGCTGCGTAGCTGGAGGGAGATGTCGAGCGTCAGGGCCTTCTCCTGGAGCCCGTTGCCGACCGCGCCGGGATCGGTGCCGCCGTGGCCCGGGTCGATGTAGACCTTGGGCAACGCGGCCTGTGCGGCGCTGCCGAGGAACGGCACGGCCGCGGTGCCGGCGACCGCTGCCAACAGGGTGCGCCGCCGGAGCGTCGAGTTATCGAGCATATGAACCTCGTCATCAGGAGTCGGAGAGATCGACATGGCGACGTCAATATAGTGAACTTCGATGTCTCGTGAAAGATCTCTCCGGCGCCTGATCTGGAACTGAAGGTTTCCGTCCGGGGCCGGCGCCCGCCCGCCCCCGGGCGGGCACCGTTGTCGGCCTCAGTGGTCGGTCGGGTCGCCCGGGTCACGACGCGGTGCTGGGCGCGGCCTGCTGGACTGTCGGCTGGTGAGCGGCCGGCTCCGACCCGGCCCGGCGGATCGGCGAGCACAGCCCGCCGACCGCGATCAGCAGGCACCCCGCTCCCGCGACGAGAGTGACCGAGGTGACGCCGTACCGGCCGGCGACCCAGGTCAGCACCGCGGCGCCGGCTGGCCCGAGCGAGTAGTGCGTGCTCCAGAACGCCGAGGTGACCCGCCCGAGCAGGTGGTCGGGCGTGATCTCCTGGCGCAGCGACATCGAGCAGATCGCGCCCACGCTGAGGCCGCACAGGTACACCGCGGTCAGCACCGTGACACCGGGCACGTTCCCCACGACGCCGATGCCCGCGATGGCGACACCACACACCGCGAGCGCGCCGATCCAGGTGACACCGAAGCCAAGTTTCCGGCGTAGCGGCGCGACCAGGAGCGCGCCGGCGATGGTGCCCAGTGCCGCCAGCCCCAGCACGGCGCCGACCGTCCGGTCGGAGCCGCCGAGGTCGTGTTTGACGTGGTAGACGAGCACGTCGGTGAGGCCGTACGTCAGGAAGATGAACACCGACAGCAGGATGGTCAGCGAGCGGAGCACGGGCTGACGCCAGAGGAACCGCGCACCGGCCAGGAACTCGGCCAGCCGGCCCTCCCGCGCCACCGCCTCGCCGGCACCGTCGTCGGTGGACGGCCGGAGTCGCACCAGCCAGAGGCCGGCGGCCGACAGGGCGAAGCTGGCCGCGTTGATGGCGATGGCCGCCGTGGGGCCGAACCGGGCCGACACCACGCCGGCGAGCAGCGGCCCGCCGACCGCCGCCGCCGCGTACGTCGCCTGTAGCCGCCCGTTGGCCTCGGTGATCCTGGGCCGGTCGACGAGGTTGCGCACGGCCGTCACCGCGGCGACCTGGAACACCATGCCGGCCGCCTCGCAGATCGGCAGGACGACGAAGAGCAGCCAGATCTGCGGGCCACCCAGCCAGGCCAGCGGAATGAGGGCGTAGAGCACCAGCCGGAGCAGGTCGGCGGTGATCATCAGGGTCCGCCTGTCGTACCGGTCGACCAGGACACCACCGAAGATCCCCGCACCGACGGACGCCGCGCCCGCGACGGCCGTGAGCAGGCCCATCTGGGCGACCGACCCGGTCGCGTGCAGCACGAGCAGCGGCACCGCGAGGTAGGCGAACGAGTCGCCGGCGGCGGAGAGCGACTGTGCCGCCCAGTACGCGCCGAAGTTTCGATCACGCCACAGGGGACGCGGGACCGGATCGACGCGTCGGCTCATGCCGGTGAGCGTATGCCGACCCGGGCCCGACCGTGTGCCGGTGCGCACCGAGTGTCACCCGGCGGGCCGGGCCGGCCGCCGGTCACCAGGCGCAGGGCGCGTAGTCCTTGAGGAAGCAGCCGTACAGGTCCTCGCCCTGCTCGCCACGGACGATCGGGTCGTACACCCGGGCCGCGCCGTCGACCAGGTCCAGCGGGGCGTGGAAGCCGGCGTCCGCCAGTCGCATCTTCGTCGGGTGGGGCCGCTCGTCGGTGATCCAGCCGGTGTCGACGCTGGTCATCAGGATGCCGTCGGTCAGCATCTCCTCGGCGCTGGTCCGGGTCAGCATGTTCAGCGCGGCCTTGGCCATGTTGGTGTGCGGGTGCCCCGGCCCCTTGTAGCCGCGGCCGAACTGGCCCTCCATCGCCGAGACGTTGACCACGTACTTGCGGCGGGCGGGTGCCGCGGCCATCGCCGGTCGCAGCCGGCTGACCAGCACGAACGGCGCGGTCACGTTGCACAGTTGCACTTCGAGCAGCTCCACCGGGTCCACCTCGTGCACCCGTTGCACCCAGCTGTTGACGGGGTCGAGGTCCGGCACCAGGCCGCCGGCGTCGATGGCGGTGGCCGCCGCGATCCGTTCCGGCGAGGCGGAGCCGCTGGTCAGCGCGAGCGCGGTGAGCGCCTGCGGGGTGAGCGCCGGCGCCTGCGGCGAGGCGGTCAGCGCGCCTGCCGGGTCGCCGAGGCCGGCCGGTTTGGTGAACGTGACCAGCTCCGGCAGCGGGCCGTCCGGCAGGGCCGCGGTCTCCGCGGCCACGAGCTGCGCGTACGCCCCGGGCGTGCGCCGGACGGTCTGCGCCGCGTTGTTGATCAGGATGTCGAGCGGTCCCTGCTCGCTGACCGAGTCGGCGAGGGCGATCACCTGGGCGGGGTCGCGCAGGTCGATCCCGACGACGCGCAGGCGGTGCAGCCAGTCACCGCTGTCCGGCATCGCCGCGAACCGGCGGACCGCGTCGTGCGGGAAGCGCGTGGTCACCGTGGTGTGCGCGCCGTCGCGCAGCAGCCGCAACGCGATGTACATGCCGATCTTCGCCCGGCCGCCGGTGAGCAGCGCCCGCCGGCCGGTCAGGTCGGTACGGGCGTCCCGGCGTTCCCGGTTGAGCTTCGCGCAGGGCGGGCAGAGCTGGTGGTAGAAGGCGTCCACCTCGCGGTAGCGCTGCTTGCAGACGTAGCAGCCGCGCGGGTTGTGCAGGAAGCCGGCCGTGCTGCCCTCGGTGGGGGAGGCGAGCGGGATGCCCTGGGTCTCGTCGTCGATCCGCCCCGGGGCGCCGGTGGCGGTGGCCGCCGTCACCGCCCGGTCGGCCGCCGCGAAGGCGTCCCGCCGCTCCTCACGCCGCCGCTGCTTGATCGACTTGTACAGCCTCGCGGTGGCCCGCTGCACCCGCACCACGTCGGGGTGGTCGGACGGCAGTTCCTCCAAGGCCTCGAAGACGCGGAGACAGGTCTCCAGAGAAGTCTGGTCGATGCCGTTCCGGCCGGTTTCCGCAGTGTTGTCCGCCGTCATGCGTCGCTGTCTCGTCCCGTTCCCTGTGCCGGTGTCCACCCGGCTCACCCCATGTCCCGACCAGGAACTGTACGCACCGCGCGATCCTGGACGCACCTCGCGTCGGTACGCCCGAGGGCGACCAGCGCGCGTCGCCATGCCCGACGCCCGTTCGGGCGGCTCCCGGGACAACCGACTTGGCCCCCGGACGGGTGGAAGGTAGCGTCGTGGCCATGTACACAGGCAGCGCGTCGTTCGCAGGCATCGCGTCGATGAGGCCCCGCGCCGGCCGCTGACGGCGGCGCACCGAGCGATCCCGATCTCACCGCCCGCCGTTCCGGCTTCCCGCCGGGCGGCTGCCTCTGGCTGCCCGGCTCCAATCCGAGCTGCGGAGCATTCCTGTGTCCTTCACTCCCACCCGTTCGTCGAACCCGTCCGAAGCTGAGACCCGGTCCCGTCACCGGCCCGCCGGCCCGGCCCGGCCGGCTCCCCCCGACGCCCCCATCCCCGCCGGCGAGCACGCGCATCTGCGGGCCGAGGACGTCAGCGTCGTGCGGGGAGCGCGACAGGTCCTCAGCCACGTGTCCGTGACCGTCTCGGCGCGTTCCCGGCTGGCCGTCGTCGGCGAGAACGGCCGGGGCAAGACGACCCTGCTGCACGTCCTGGCCGGCCTCGTGGTCCCCGACGGCGGCACGGTGCACCGGGCGGGCACCGTCGGCCTGGCCGAGCAGGCCCTCCCCGCCGGTGCGGGTCTCACCGTGGGGATGCTCACCGCCGAGGCGCTGCGCGGCGCGCACGCGGCGCTTGCCGCGCTGGACCAGGCGACCGGCGACCTCGCCGGGGGCAGGGACGGCGCGGAGGACCGCTACGCCACCGCGCTGGAGACGGCCACCCGCCTGGACGCCTGGGACGCGGAACGCCGGGTCGACATCGCACTGGAGGCGCTGAGCGCGTGCACCGACCGCTCGCGCGAGCTGAGCACCCTCTCGGTCGGGCAGCGCTACCGGGTGCGCCTGGCCTGCCTGCTCGGCGCGCCACACGACGTCCTGCTGCTCGACGAGCCCACCAACCACCTGGACGCCGAGGGCCTGGCGTTCCTCACCGAGCGGCTGCGCGCCCACGGCGGCGGCCTCGCCGTGGTCAGCCACGACCGCGCCCTGCTGCGTGACGTCGCCAGGGAGTTCCTGGATCTCGACCCCAGCCAGGACGGCACCGCGCACCTGTACGCCGGTGGCTACGACGGCTGGCAGGAGGGGCGCCGCCGCGATCGTGGGCGGTGGGAGCAGGACTTCGAGGCCCAACAGGCCGAGCGCCGCCGGCTCGCCGCGGCGGTGGACGAGGCCCGCGACCGGCTCAGCACCGGCTGGCGCCCCCCGAAGGGCACCGGCAAGCACCAACGCCAGTCCAAGGCGCCCGGCGTGGTGCAGGCGCTCAACCGGGAGCGGGAGGCGCTGGAGGCGCACCGGATCACCGCACCCGAGCCGCCCCCGTCGCTGCGCTGGCCCGAGCTGACCACCCGCAGCGGCGTCGCGCTGGTGCGTACGTACGACGCCCTGGTCGCCGGGCGCCTGACCCGTCCGGTGACGCTGAGCCTCGACGGCGGGGACCGGCTGCTGGTCACCGGCGCGAACGGTGCGGGCAAGTCCACGCTGCTGTCGCTGCTGGCCGGCCGGCTGCGACCCACCAGCGGCCAGGTCCGCCACCTGCCGGCCGCCCGCGTCGCCCTGGTAGCGCAGGAGGTGCCCGACTGGCCGCCCGGCGCCACCGCGCAACAGGTGTACGAGCAGCACGTCGGCCGCCTGGTCGCCGGAGGAGGCGTCCGCGAGGGCGACCTGGTGCCGTTGGGCGCGACGGGACTGCTGGATCGTGCGGCGCTGCGTACCCCGGTGCACCGCATGTCCCAGGGGCAGCAACGGCGTCTGGACCTGGCGGTGCGGCTGGCTGCCCGGCCCGATCTGCTCATCTTCGACGAGCCGACCAACCACCTGTCGGCGGCGCTGGTCGACGAGCTCACCGCGGCGTTGCTGACCACGCCCGCCGCCGTCGTCATCGCCACGCACGATCGCCAACTGCTCAGCGATCTGGCGACCTGGCCCCGGCTGAGCCTGGCACCCGCCACATCGGACGGGGAGTCACCGTGAGTACGTCCCGTCGCACCTGACCTGGTGCACCCCGGCCCGCCACCTGGCGGGCCGGGGCGCGGGCGCCGACGAGCGGGTGGGTGCCCGGGCCCCCGCCGGGCTCGCGGACCGCCTGTTGCAGGGCGCGGAGAGCGGGCCACCAGTCGGGATGGCGTTCCACCACCTCCGCGAGGGCCGGGCTCTGCCTCAGCATGTGTGCCGGCCATCGGTGCCAGGAGTGGGCGAGGTCGAAGCCGGGCAGAAGCGCGGCCACCTGCAGATCGCACTCAAGAACATCCGCAAGCAGTTCTGCGAGGGTCAGGACCGCTGACCGGTCCGTGTCATGTGGCGTGGAGGTTTTCCGTCGAAGAAGTACGGGCGGAGCGACGGATTGTCAAGGAGCCGCCCGTGCCAGGCCAGGAGGAGATTGTTGATCTCCATGAGGGCGGCGGCCGAGCCGATACCGTTGTTGATGCGGCTTTGTCTCGCCACCTCCCGCGTCTGCACCGCGGAGAAGCACAGTGACACCGCGACCAGCACCAATCCGAGAACGCCGAGGATTGTTTCCTGCACCGCTGCCTGTCCTTTCGTGGACGGAGTCCGTTCTCACGCTACGGTGCCGCAACAAGTGGGTGGTGGTCGTGCCGAAGCGTTCCGGAATCGATCCGAGTAATTGGTGTGTTTCCGGAACGGTCGGGCGGTCGACCTTTTCGGCTCTGGGCCACTGATCCATGACCGACTATGATCTGTCGAATCCAGCCCACTCGATCGAGAGGCGCCTCAGTGAAGAAGTTCGTGCGGAACGCCGTCGTGGCGACCCTGCTGACCGTGGCCGGCACCACGGCGGTCGTGGCCAGCCCGGCCCAGGCCCTGCCCTACCCGGGGGTCAACGAGAGCATCACCATCACCTACTACGCCGACGCGGCCAGGACCGTGCAGGTCGGCATGCTCGTGTACGGCAACTGCCTGGAGGACTTCCAGTACGGCACCCGCACCGCCTACTCCACCTGGACCCGGACCGTCTGCTCGAACCCGCAGTGACCTCCCGGGTGGGGGCCGGGCACCGGCCGGCCCCCACCCTCCTGGCCGGTCGCGGTAGCACTGCGTGTCGCTGCGGTGCGGCACCGTGTTCTCGGTAAGCATTTTCCATGTCGAGCGAAGGACGATGTAGACAACTGCCGGCCCTGTGGATCAGGATTGCTCGATAGATCAAATATCGACGCGTATGTGTTGGCCTGCAGGAGGGCGCGCGGTGGCGCTGCGTAAGAAATTCGCTCACGCACTGATCGTGGCGATGGTGTGGGGCGCGCTCGGCGTCCCCGACATGGCCGTCGCGGCGCCCGGTGGCGCGGCGACGGACGGCCGGGTCACGTTGCGGGACGGCATCCCGGCCGCGCAACAGGCCACGGCCGCGATCGGCACCCGGACCGGGCCGGCGACCGCGCTCGTCGGCGAGAAGCCGCAGCGCCCGAAGCTCGCCCCGGAGGTGACCGAGGCCGCGGCCGAGGGCAACGGCAAGGTCAGCGTCATCATCCGGCTGCGCGACCAGGTCAACCTGTCCACCGTGGCCGACCAGGCCCGCGGCGCGGCCGCCGCGTCCGGCAAGGCGGAGTCGCGTGGCCGGACCGTCGTCACGGCCCTGCGAGCCAAGGCGGCGGCGAGCCAGAACGGGGTACGTGACCTGCTCGCCCGCGCCGGCGCGACAAAGGTCCGGCCGTACTGGGTGTTCAACGGCTTCTCGGCCACCGTGTCGGAGTCGGCGCTGGCGCAACTCGCCGCGAGCCCCGAGGTCGAGAGCGTCGCGCTGGACGAGCAGTACACGCTGCCGGAGACCACGAAGGGCGCGCCGCGCCTGCCCACCTGGGGCCTGGAGAAGGTGCGCGCCACCGACGTGTGGGCCGACTACGGCTTCACCGGCAAGGGCGTGGTCGTCGGCATCATGGACAGCGGCGTCGACGGTGGACACCCGGCGCTGGCCGGCAGCTACCGGGGTCGCGACGGCGACCACACCGACAGCTGGTTCGTCGCCACCGGCGAGAACTACCCGACCCCGGGCGACGGCGGTGGGCACGGCACGCACGTGGCCGGCACCATCGTCGGCGCCCCGCCGGGCGACGTGACCGGTGTGGCCCCGGGTGCCGAGTGGATCGCGGCCAAGATCTTCAATGACGCCGGGCGGGCGAGCACCTCCGGCATCCACGCCGCGTTCGAGTGGATGCTCGCCCCCGGTGGCGACCCGAGCAAGGCGCCCGACGTGGTGAACAACTCCTGGGGCGCGGACGACGCCTACGTCACCGAGTACTGGGAGGACGTCAACGCCTGGGTGGCCGCCGGCATCTTCCCGAACTTCGCCGCCGGCAACAACGGGCCCGGGGCGCCGACCGTCGGCTCGCCCGCGAGCTTCCCGCAGTCGTTCGCCGTCGGCGCCACCGACAGTAACGACCAGATCGCCTCGTTCAGCAGCCGCGGATCGGCCACCTGGGACGGCGTCGAGCACATCAAGCCGCAGGTGAGCGCGCCCGGCCAGGACATCTACTCGACCTGGCCGCTGGCACTGGACCCGGACGGCTACCACACCATCAGCGGCACCAGCATGGCCACGCCGCACGTCACCGGCGTCATCGCGCTGCTGCTGTCGGCCAAGCCGGGCCTCTCCGTGGACGCCGTCCGCGAGCTGCTGACCTCCACCGCGCGGACCGAACCGCACATGGGCAAACTGCCCAACAACGACTACGGCGCCGGCATCGCCGACGCCCGCGCGGCCATCACCGCGGCCCGCTACAGCGGCACGGTCAGCGGCACGGTCCGCGGCCCGCAGGGCCCGCTCGGCGCCACCGTGAGCATCCCCGAGCTGGGCGTCACCACCACCGCCGATTCCGCGACCGGCTTCTACGACCTGCGGGTCAAGGCCGGCACGTGGACCGTCCGGGTCGCCGACTACGGCTCGGTGCCGCAGGAGTCGCGGGTCGCCGTGGCCGTCGACGGCCAGCACAAGCTGGACGTGACCCTCGCCGCCGCCGCCGTGCACGACGTCTCCGGCACCGTGCGCGCCGCCGACGGCACGCCGCTCGCCGACGCGGAGATCCGGTTCGGCGGTACGCCGGTCGCGCCCGTCCACACCGGCGCCGACGGGCGGTACGCGGTGCGGATCGCGGCCGGGACGTACCCGGTCTCGGCGCAGCTCACCGGCTACGACCGGCGGACGGTCGAGCGGGCCGTCACCGGTGGCACCACGCTCGACTTCTCGTTGACCCCGCTGAAGGTGGACTCGGCGCCCGAGTGGCGCGAGTACCAGAACAACCCGCGGCGCACCGGCCAGTCGGCGGAGCCGCTGGTTCCCGAGGCCCTGACCAACCGGTGGCAGGTCGACGTCCCGGGCGGGCAGTCGGTGTTCAGCTCCCCGGTGCTCGCCGGCGAGCGGATCTTCCTGGTCACCGAGGACGGCCAGTTGCACTCCCGCGCCGTCAGCAACGGCGTCGAGCTGTGGCGGTTCAAGGGCGGCGCCGCGATGCGCGGCACCCCCGCGGTGGCCGGCGACAAGGTGTACGTCGGCGGCGGTGACGACCAGGTGTTCTACGCGCTCGACGCGGGCACCGGCGCGCCGGTCTGGACGTACCCGACCGGTGACCGGCTGACCTACACCACCCCGACGGTCGTCGGCGACACCGTCTACTTCGGCACCGGCTGGGGCGAGGGCAACGGCGGCTGGGTGTACGCCCTGGACGCCGCCACCGGCGCGCTGCGCTGGCGCTCGTTCATCGGGGCGCAGATCTACTTCGCCCCGACGGTCGCGAACGGCACCGTCTTCGCCAGCAGCTACGACGCGCGGCGGCTGGTGGCGCTGGACGCCGCCACCGGCGCGGAGAAGTGGGCGCTGACCCGCACCGCCGACTCGTTCGCCGCGATGCCGACGTACGCCGACGGCGTGCTCTACGTGGGCACCGCCAACTTCGACACGGGAGCGGGCAGCCTGCTCGCCGTCGACGCGGGCACCGGCGCCGTGCGCTGGGAGGCCGACGGGCACGGCGACGCCTCCGGCAGCGCCCCGAACGTCCACGGCGACCTGGTCATCGCCGGGTCGCACAGCCGGTCGTCGGTCGCCGCGTACGACCGGAACACCGGCGCCCGGCGGTGGATCACCGGGGCGGGCTCGGCGGTGAGCAACGCGATGGTGCTCGCCGACGGCGTCGTCATCGGCGGCTCGCAGCTGGACCGCCGGGCCTGGGCGCTGGACGCCTACACCGGGGAACTGCGCTGGGAAACGAAGATGGCGGACAACGTGCTCGCCGCGCCGGCGTTCGCCGACGGCAAGCTGGTCGTCTCCGCCCGCAACGGGCAGCTCGCGCTCTTCGAGGCGCCCGGCACCGTCACGGGTACGGTCACCGGCCCCGACGGGGCCAAGCTGGCCGCCACCGTCCGGATCGCGCAGACCGGCGCGTCGGCGCAGACCGACCCGGCCACCGGCGTGTTCACGCTGGCGCACCGGGCCGGCACCTGGCGGCTGGACGTCTCGGCCTACGGGTACGCCACGGCCAGCAGGAACGTGGCGGTCCGGCCCGGCCGTACCGTCACCGTCGACACGGCCCTCCAGCCGATCGGCACCGGCTCGCTGGCCGGCACCGTGACCGACGAGGCGGGCGCGCCCCTGGCCGGGGTGACCGTCGCGCTCAGCGGCACCCCGGTGCCCAGCACGGTCACCGACGACGCCGGGCGGTACGAGTTCCCGACCGTCTCGGCGGGCACCTACGAGTTGCGGATGACGCGCAACGGGTACGCGCCGTTCCAGAAGTCCGTCACGGTCGCCACCGGCGAGCGTACGGTCGCCGACGTCACCGTGCCGCGCTACCAGATCGCGGTCACGGGCGACCACCAGGGCATCCTGACCAACCTGCTCACCGCGAAGGGCTACCGGGTCGAGGCGACCACGGTGGCGGCGATCGCCGACCGGGCGGGCGACTACGCCCTCGTGGTGGCGAACGGGGCCAACGACGACCCGGGCGCGGACGTGTTCAAGCGGTTCGTGGCGAGCGCCGACGCGGCCGGCACCAGCGTGGTCTTCCTGGACACCTGGTCCGCCGCCTACGGCTCGCTGGCGCACCTGTCCCAGCACGTCGGCGATCCGGCCACCGTGGGCACGGGATACAACAAGGGTGACGTGAGCGTCATCGCCCGGGCCGGGCACCCGCTCACCACGGGCCTGCCGGTCGGCAAGCAGACCGCGCTGCTCGACAAGAACCGCGAGTACGCCTGGTTCTCCGGCTACGGCGGGCGCTCCCTCGCGGACCTGCACGCCGGGACGCTGGAGGTCGTCGGCTCCACCATCGGCTACGAGCCGCGCAGCCAGGGCAGCGTGCACGTGCTGCTCTCGGCCAACGGCGTGAGCCCGTGGGCCGGGCCGGGCAACGGCTGGCTGCCGGCGGCCTACACGGTCTTCGACAACGCCATCTCGTACGCCCTCGGCGCCACCTTCGGCACGGCGGCCGGCCGGGTCACCGACGCGAGCGGGGCGCCGGTCTCGGCCACCGTCACCGTGGCCGGGACCGGGGACAAGGCCACCACCACGGCGGACGGCTCGTACTCCCTGCTGCTGCCGGCGGGTGAGCACACCCTGCGGGTCGAGGCGCTCGGCCTCACCACCCGCGAGGTCACGGTGCGGGTGGCGGAGCGCGCCACCGTCACCACCGACCTGACCCTGCTCACCTCCGGGTCGGGGACGGTCAGCGGCGTGGTGCGCGGCGGCGGCACCCCCGTCGCCGGTGCCACCGTCACCGTGGCCGGCGTCGACCGGTCCGCGACCAGCGACGACGAGGGCCGGTTCACCATCTCGGACGTCCCCGGCGGCACGTACACGCTGCGGGTGACCGCGACCGGCTACCTCCCGGCCACGGTGGGCGGCACGGTGGTCGTTGACGGTCAGGTGACGACGACCGACGTCGTACTGACCCGCCCGACCCGGGTCGCGGTCGTCGGTGACGCCAAGGACGTCGTCGCCGACGAGTTGACCACGTTCCTGAAGGCCAACCAGATGACGGCCACCGCCACCGGTTGGGAGGCGTTGGACCAGCTCGACCGGTACGACGTCGTGGTGTTCAACACCCCGACCAACCCGGGCAAGGCCGCGTTCCTGGCCGCGCTCGGCAAGCTGGACGCGGCCGGGGTGTCGGGTGTCTTCATCGAGGGCGCGAGCAGCAGCGCCACCAGCGGGGCCGGGCTGCTCCGCACCCACCTGGGCAACCCGACCGGCCGGTCGTTCGAGTCCTTGGACGGGTACCCGATGCTGTACCCGACCGACGCGACGCACCCGGTGTTCGCGGGCGTCGGCAGCCCGCTGCGCATCATGGTCGCCGACGAGTGGGCCGGCTACTACACCGGACACACCGGTATCAACCTGGCCGACTTCGGCACCAGCGACAGCGGGGTGCTCGGCGGTGGCGTCTCGTACGAGCCGCGTACGCCGACCAGCGTCCGGCTGCTGCTGTCCGGGCTGTCGGCCGGCAGCCTCGGCAGCCCGTCGAACGGCTGGAGCGTCGACGGCAAGCGGGTGTTCCTCAACGCCGTCGGCTGGGCCGCCGCGCCGAAGCTGGCGGGATACGACGCCCAGGTCACCGGCGTCGGCGGGCAGGGCGTGACCGGGATCCGCGCCCGGATCGTGGAGACCGACACGGCCGCCCAGGTCAGCTCCACCGGCCGGATCTCCCTCGCGCACCCGGCCGGCACCTACACCCTCGAGGTGAAGGCGTTCGGTTACCAGACCCACACCCGGCAGGTGACGCTGACCGCCGGAGAGGTCGAGGACGTCCAGATCTCCCTCGCCACGGCGGAGATCGGCACGGTCACCGGCACGGTCACCGACCGGCAGACCGGTGCGCCGCTGGCCGGCGCCACGGTCCAACTGGACGGCACGCCGCGTGACGCGGTCACCGGACCCGACGGCCGGTTCAGCCTGACGGAGGTGGAGGCCGGCCGGTACTCGGTGCGGGTCGCGGCGGCCGGCCACCTGCGGCAGGTCTTCGCGGACGTCGAGGTGACCAAGGGCGCGAGCACCGCGCTCGCCCTCGGGCTGCGGCCCTCGCCCAGGGTCGCCGTGCTGGGCGACTTCGAGAACCGGGCGAAGGCGCACCTGGCCGAGTGGGGCTACCAGGCCGAGGACCTGGCCTGGACCGACGTCTCGAAGGTCGGCAACTACGACCTGGTCCTGGCCAACCTGGCGGCGAACACGGGGACCGACCCCGGCGCCGCCGGCTGGGCCGCGTTCGAGGACGCCGTCGTCCGCGCCGACGTGCCGGTCGTCTGGCTGGACCAGTACGCACGCGGCGCGATCAAGTACCTGACCAAGTACGACGGCGACCCGCAGGTGCGGGCGGAGGACCGGCTGGACGGCCCGACGCAGGCGAAGGTGCTCGCCGACCACCCCCTCACGGCCGGGTTCCCGGTCGGCTCCACGGTGCCGCTGGTCGCCGACAACGCCGAGTACACCTACTTCACCGGCTTCTCCGGGGTGACGGTGGCCAACCTGGTCACCGGGGCCCAGGGCGAGCGGGGCGGCACGATCGCCTACCGTGGCCGGTCCGCCGGCGCGGTGGACGTGCTGCTCTCCACCATGTCCATCAGCACCTACGGCTACCCGGCCACGGCCGACCAGCCGGCGAAGAACTGGACGCCTCAGACGGAGGTGCTGTTCCACAACGCCCTGCGGTACGCGTTGGACGCGCCGCCGCTGGCGGCGACCGTGCGCGGCACGGTGGTGTCCGGCGCGACGGGCGCACCGACCGCGACCACCCTCACGGTGGTCGAGACCGGTGCGACCGTGCCGGTCTCGGCCGGTGACGGCAGCTACGCGCTGCCGTTGCAGCCGGGCACCTGGACGCTCCGGCTGAGCGCCTTCGGTCACCAGACCGTCGAACGCACGGTGACCGTGGCCGCGGGCGACGCCCCGACCGTGGACATCACGCTGCCGGTCGCCGCCAGCGGCACGATCGAGGGCACCGTGCGCGCCGTGGGAGGCGCCCCGATCGCCGGTGCGACGGTGACCGTCCAGGGCACCCCGCTGTCCGGGACCACCGGGGCGGACGGCACGTACCGGATCGCCGGCGTGCCGGCCGGCAGCCACTCGCTGCTCATCCGGGCCGACGGGTACGGCAACGGGCAGCGACCGGTGACGGTGACGGCCGACCAGCGGGTCGTGGTGGACGCGGAACTCGCGGTCGCCCGGGTGCTGGCCGTGGCCGGCGACTCGGCCAAGGGCGAGATCGCCGAGCTGCTCTCCGCCGAGGGTTACACGGTGCGCAAGTGGAACTGGGCCGACATCCACCTGCACATCCCGGAGCTGAGCCAGGTCGAGGCGGTGATCCTGAACGGGCAGACCCCGACGCCGACCGCGGCCGAGGTGAACGCCTTCCTGACGGCCGCCGCCGAAGCCCAGGTGTCCGTCGTCATGGCCGGGCAGTGGGGCTCCGGAGCCATCCGGGCGGCCCGGACGGCCCGCAACGACCCGAGCGGCATCACCGACGGCTTCACCGAGGACGGGATGGCCATCACCTACACGCCGTCGGTGTCGCACCCCATCTTCGCCGGATTCGAGGCGGGGAAGCCGATCGCGTTGATGCGCAACCCGCAGGGCAACGCGCAGCAGTGGCAGTGGTTCTCCGGCTACTCCGGGGAGACCCTCGCCAGCATCGGCGAGGAGGACACCGGTGCCCTCGGCGGCGGCGTGGGCGTGAAGTTCACCTCCACGTCCAGCGTCGAGATCCTGCTCGCCGGGCTCGCCTCCGGCTCGTACGGCAAGCCGACCGACCGGTGGACGCCGGAGGCCGTCCGGATCTACCTGAACGCGGTGAAGTGGGCGCTGGACGCCAGCCAGGGTGGCCTCGCCGGCACCGTGACCGGCGACGGCGCACCACTGGCCGGTGCCGAGGTCCGCGTGGTCGAGGCCGATCTCACCACCAGGACCGGCGCGGACGGCACGTTCCGGCTCGGCCTGCCGGCCGGGACGTACACGGTCCAGGTCAGCGCGCTCGGGTTCGCCCCGCACGAGAGCACGGTGACGGTGAAGACGGGCGAGACGCTCACGCTGCCGGTGACGATGACCCCCGTGCCGCGCGGGAGCATCTCGGGCACCGTCACCGACACCAACGGTGCGGCGATCGCCGGGGCGCGCCTGACGGTGACCGGCCCGGTGGCCGGCGCGGCGACCTCGGACGCCGAGGGGCGGTACACCGTCGCCGGCCTGATCCCCGGCGAGTACCAGCTCGTCGTGGACGCCAGGCACCACCTGACGGCGACGGTCAAGGCGACCGTGGTGGCCGACCAGGTGGCCACGGTGGCGGTGCGGCTGAAGCCGACCGACGTCGCGGTGCTCGGCGACGTCAAGGGCGCGCTGACCGGGTTCCTGCGGGGCGAGGGTGTCGCCGCGGAGGAGAACGACTGGTCCGCGACGGTGACCCGACTGCCGGCGTACCGGGTGGTCGTGGTCAACGGGGGAGACCCGACGGAGCAGGAGTTCGACGCGTTGGTCTCGGCCGCGGACGCCGCCGGGGTGAGCCTGGTCTTCACCGGTACGTGGGGTGCGGCCAACGGCGGCATCCGGCTGCTGGAGCGCTACGGCGACGGCGTGGTCACGGTCGGCGGGCAGGGCTACCGCGACGGGGCGGTGGGCCTGGTCGGCTTCGACCGGAAGCACCCGGTGTTCGCCGGCATCACCGACCCGGCCGCGATCGTGGCCCCGGACGGCTACTGGAGCGATCTGGCCAGCTACTCCGGGACGTACCTGGCGAACCTGTCGGTCAGCGGAGCGGAGGGCGACGCCGGCAAGGGCGCGGCGGTGGCGTACGACTTCCGCACCGCCCGCAGCATGCACCTGCTGGTCAGCGTCGGCGCGGTGACCGAGCTGATGGGCCCGGGCCACGGCTGGACCGAGGACACCGGCCGGCTCGTGCGCAACGCGGTCACCTGGGCCGGTGACGCGGTGCAGGCGGTCCCGGCGCGGCCCGCGCTCGCCGCGTCGGCGACGAGGGTGTCGGCGGAGAAGGTCACCCTCACCGGTACGGCCGAGTTCCGGTCCACTGTCGACGTCCGGCGCGACGGCGTTCCGGTGGGCACCGCGGTGCCGGGCCGGGACGGGCGCTGGACCGTCGAGGTGCCGCTGCGCGCCGGTGCCAACCGGTTCACCGCGGTGGCGACCAACCACGCGGGGGCGTCGGCGCCGTCGACCGAGGTCACCGTGGTCCGCTACACGGGCCGGTTCAGCTTCGCCGGCCTGAACGGCAACGGGACCACGGTGGCCTCCGTCGAGATCCTCGGCGGCACCGGACGACCGGTCCGGGTGGACCCGGGGGTGAAACTGGTGCTACGGGACGCCGCCGGCGCGGTGGTCCGTGAGCAGCAGATGGAGTGGGACCGCGACGAGGAGCGGTACGCGACGCGGCTCGCGCGGCTGCCGAGGGGTGAGTACACCGTGCAGGTGCTGGCCACCGTGGACGGCTCGCCCATCCCGCTGGACGGAGGGAAGATCACCCGACGGTGAGCGCGCCGGGGCGGCGGAAGCCGCCCCGGCCCCGAACGGCCGACCGGCCCGGCGTACGCGATCCGTACGCCGGGCCGGTCGCATTCCGGCCCCGGGGAGGGGGTCAGGCCCGGCGGGCCACCACCGCCCCGTTGGCGCCCGGGGAGTCGAACCGCACGGTGCGGACGTCGACGAAGCCGGCGTCGGCGAGCCAGGTGGCGTACTCGGCGCCCGAGTAGTTCCGGCCGCCCTCGGTCTCGATCAGCATGTTCATGCCCATCAGGGCGGCCTCCGGCGGGCCGGTGCGTTCGTCGTTGAGCAGCAGCTCACAGATGACGATCGCCCCGCCGGCCGGCAGCGCCGCGTGGCACTTGGCCAGCAGCGCCCGGTTGGTCGGCTCGTCCCAGTCGTGCAGGATCATGCTGAGCAGGATGACGTCGTGCCCGTCCGGCAGCGCGGGGTCGGCCAGGAAGTCGCCGCCGACCGTGCCGATCCGCCCGCTCAGGCCCGCCGCCGCGATCCGTTCCCCGGCCCGGACGCACACGTGCGGCAGGTCGAGGATGGTCGCCCGCAGGTCGGGCAGGCGACGGCAGAACTCGATCGGGAACGCGCCGGCCCCGCCACCGACGTCGAGCAGCCGGGTGTGCGCGCCGAAGTCGTACGCGTCGGCCAGGGCGCGGGCGGTGAAGCTGGACGTGGAGTACATGGCGTCCCAGAACTCCACAAGCATCTGCGGGTCGGTGGTGTCGAACATCGACTGCTGGGCCTGCGGGTCCCAGGTGAGGGGCCGGTCGGTGCGCAGGGCCTCGCCGACCCGGTGCCAGGGCAGGTAGGTGTGCAGGTCGGAGTAGCGGATCTGCGCGCCGAAGTAGTAGGGACGGCCCTCGACCAGGAACTGCTCGGCGAGCTCGGAGTTGCGGTAGCGGTCGCCGGTCTTCTCCAGCAGGCCGAGGGACGCGCTCGCGGCCAGCAGCAGGTCCGCCGGGCGTTCGGGCAGCCCGAACTCGGTGGCTGCCTCGTCGACCGTGAGCGTCCGCCCGTCAGCCAGTCGGCTGAAGAGGCCGAGCTCGACGCCGGCCGCGAGGGTCTTGAATCCCCATACGCCGGCTACGAGACCCATGAGAGGTGTGGGACTGATCATGACCATACGGGAGGATAACCCATTCGTCCATCATGGACCGTCCATGTCGGACATGGGGCGAGGGTCGTCTACTTTCTGCGAGCTGTCTGCGGCCGATGCGCAGGGATAACCTCCATCAATGTTGTTCCGATACCCCACTGTGAGATCGGCGTTCGCCCGCCGGTTGCTCGCCACGGCGGCCGCGTGCTGTCTGACCGCGGCGGCCCTGCCGCTGGTGACACAGGAGGCGGCCCGGGCCGCCTACACCCCGGTCACCCGCGCGATCTTCAACAACCCGTACACCGCCGCGCAGTCCGCCGTGTACGACGAGATCGTCCGCCTGGTCGACGGCGCCGACGCCGGCTCGGTCGTGCGGATGGCCATCTTCGAGGCGCGCAACCCCGCCATCGGGGCGGCCATCCAACGGGCGATCGCCCGCGGCGTGGACGTCCGGGTGGTGCACGGCAGCAACAGCGGTGTGGCCGGCGGCAGCGACCCGTGGACCTACGACTTCCTGCCGGCCAGGACGGAGGCGAACGCCGACGCCTCGTGGCACGTGGCGTGCGGGAGCGTGCCCGGCGACGCGTGCGTGGGCACCGGCATCATGCACAACAAGTTCATCACCCTCTCCTCGGTCGGCGGCGTCAAGGACGTCGTGCTGATCACCTCGCAGAACTGGTGGGCCTCCAGCCCGTTCTGGGAGAACGCCATGGTGGTCGTCGACAACTCCGGCCTGTACGGCAAGTTCAACGCCTACTTCTCCGACCTGGCGCTGAAGCACAAGAACGACGACTACTACAGCTCGGCGGACGGCGAGCCCGTGTCGTACAACGCGGACGGCTCCGTGGCGGCCTCCGGATACGGCGTCTACCGTAACTACTTCTTCCCGCTGGCCACCGGCAAGGACAACCCGGTGCTGGACATGCTGACCCGGGCCGACTGCACGGCCCGCGACCTGCCGGCGGGGCTGGGCCACAACGGCCGCACCCTCATCCGGGTCGCGATGAACGGGTTCACCCGCGGCGACATCGCCCGCCAGCTGGCCGAGCTGGACCGGGAAGGCTGCGTGGTGCAGGTCATCTACCACGTCCGGGACGACGGCGGAAACACCTCGGTCGTCAACGCCTTCCGCTGCTCCACCGTCCAGCGGTGGTGGAAGCTCAGCGGCGAGGGACGGGCCCTGCCCAAGAGCGTGCACTCGAAGTGGTTCGCCATCTCCGGCCAGCTCAAGAGCGGCGCCCGGGAGGAGATTGTCTACACCGGCGCGCTCAACTGGACGGGCCCCGCGATCTACGCCAACGACGAGTCGCTCCTGCGGATCTCGGGCGGGGCCACCTTCCAGGCGTACTTCGACAACTTCTCCACCATCGTGCACGCCCCGGAGGCCACCGCCACCACGGCCGACGACTGGAAGACCACGACCGAACCCGGGGGAAGCTGCTGACGGCCGTTTCCGGCCTCACCCGACCACCAGCCCCGCCGGTGCCGATGCCGGCATTCCGGCGGGCTGGTGGCCCAGCAGCCGCACCGCGTTGCCCCCGGCGACCAGGCTTGCCCGGCCGGCGTACGCTGCCGCGATGAGCGCACCGTCCCGCATCCTGGTCTACGCGGTGTACGGGGCCGGCAAGTCCACCCTCGCGGCCCGGCTGGCCGAGCGCCTCGGCGTGCCGTGGTACCCGGTCGACGACCTGCTCTGGCAGCCCGGCTGGGTCGAGGTGCCGGTGACGCAGCAGCGCGACCGGATCGAGGCGATCTGCCGCCGGGAGCGCTGGATCCTCGACGGGGCCTACCACGGGTGGCGGGACGTGGTGCTGGCCCGCGCCGATCTGGTGGTCGGTCTGGACTACCCGCGCTGGCTCTCCTTCTGGCGGCTGCTGCGCCGCACCGCCCGCCGGCTGGTGACGGGGGAGGAGATCTGCAACGGCAACCGCGAGTCGCTGGGCAGTGTGCTGGGCCCGGACTCGATCCTGGTGTGGCACGTCGCCTCGTTCGGCCGGGCGCGGCGGCGGATGCGGGCCTGGCACGCCGACCCGGCCGGTCCGCCGGTGCTGCTCTTCCACTCCCCGGCGGCCCTGGACCGCTGGCTGGCCGGCCTGCCCCACCGCTGAGCGGCGCACCGCCGGCCGCCGTGCCCGCCGACAGCGGGTTTCAAACATGGCCGCTTGCGTGTCCCGCGACGCAATCTGCCTGAGTCAGGCAGGCGTCACGACCCGCTGACCCTCGGCTGCTGGTGGTCGGTCAGCCGGAACCCCACGCCGCGTACGGCCACGATGGTCACGCCGGTGCCTATCTCCTGGAGCTTGCGCCGTAGTCGCTTCACCAGGGACTGCACGTCCGCCTTGCGGTGGAGGCCCTCGTCGCGCCAGACCGAGCGGTGCAACTCGGCGTAGCTCCAGACCCGGATCGGCGCGGTGGTCAGGCAGGCCAGCAGGTGGTGTTCGAGTCTGGTCAGGCCGACCTCGCGGCCCTGGCAGCTGGCGACCGACCGGACCGAGTCGATGGTCAGGGTGTCGTCGACGACGTCTCCCGCCGGTGCCACGGGCGAGGGCTGCCGCGGGACCGCGATCAGTCTGCGCAGCTCGTCGAGGTCGGCGACAAGCAGCAGCGGCGCCACGCCGTCGAGGAGTTCCGCGAGTCGGATCCGCTCGGCTGGTGTCGGCGTCACCGCGATGACCAGCGGAAACGGTTCGTCTGCCGGAGCGGATCCGCCCGGCGCGACGCCTTCGTCGCGTGCCTCCACAGCACCCACCCGGAAACGATTGGCAATTTCTGCCCAGCTTCGTGCCGACCATGACAACTATTGGCAAGCGCCTCGTCAGCCGGCCTGCGGCTAGTGACAAATTGCTTACGGCAAGTTCTTGATCGTCCTTTCTTGTCGATCATAGTGTCCAGTCGGGCAGCCCACGTGATCCGTGCGGTTCCTTGGGGGGCATGGAGGGGCCCGATCCGGTTCGTCCGAACGGAGACCACCCCTGCACCCTCCACCATGGCTCGTTCAGCTCTGGGTCGTTCTGGAGGAGGCACCACTGATGCACAGACGTCCACCCGCGAGACGCTTAGCCAGGTCACTGGTGAGCGGCGGCGCGGCGATCATCCTCGCCGCCACAGGTTTGGCCACCATCGGTTCAGCCGCGCAGGCCGACACGGCCGACAAGATCCGGCCGGAACTCGCGAAGGAACTCCAGGGCAAGACGGAGGGCGACTTCTGGATCCGCTTCAAGGACCGGGCGGACCTGACCGGGGCCGCCGCGATCAAGGACTGGGCCAAGCGCGGCACCGCGGTCGCCGACGCGCTGAAGAAGACCGCCGCCGAGAGCCAGGCCAAGGTCCGCTCTGAGCTCGACGGCTCGGGCACGAAGTACCAGACCTTCTGGGCGTCCAACGCGATCAGGGTGAGCGGTGGCTCGCTGACGATGGCGCAGAACTTCGCCGCCCACGCCGAGGTCGAGGGCCTCTACGCCCCGGTCGCCTACGAGGTGCCCGAGGTCACCTCGGGCGCCGACGAGAAGACGGTGAACGCCCTGGAGTGGGGCATCGCCAACATCAACGCGGACGACGTCTGGTCCCAGTACGGCGTCAAGGGCGCCGGCATCACGGTGGCGAACATCGACACCGGGGTCCAGTTCAACCACCCGGCGCTGGTGAACTCCTACCGGGGCAACAACGGCGACGGCACGTTCGACCACAACTACAACTGGTTCAACGCTGCCGGCACCTCCGGGGCCTGTGCCACCGCGCCCTGCGACACCAACGGCCACGGCACGCACACGATGGGCACGATGGCCGGCGCCGACGGTGCCAACCAGATCGGTGTGGCGCCCGAGGTCAAGTGGATCGCCGCCAACGGCTGCTGCCCGAGCGACGCGGCGCTTGTCACCTCCGGCGAGTGGATGCTCGAGCCGACGGACCTCAACGGCCAGAACCCGGACGCCAGCAAGCGGCCGAACATCATCAACAACTCGTGGGGTACCCGGGTTCCCTCCAACGACCCGTTCATGGAGGACGTGACCCTGGCCTGGGCCGCGTCGGGCATCTTCGGCGTCTGGTCCAACGGCAACAACGGTTCGGCCTGCCAGACCAGCGGCTCCCCGGGCAGCCGGATCAGCAACTACTCGGCCGGCGCCTACGACATCAACAACAACATCGCCAGCTTCTCGTCCCGTGGCGCCGGCCAGGACGGCGAGATCAAGCCCAACATCGCGGCTCCGGGCGTGAACGTCCGGTCGAGCATTCCGGGCAGCAGTTACGCCAGTTACAACGGCACCTCGATGGCCGCCCCGCACCTCGCGGGCGCGATCGCGCTGCTGTGGTCGGCCGCGCCGGCGCTGGTCGGTGAGGTCACCGCCACCCAGGCGCTGCTCGACAACTCGGCGACCGACAAGGCCGACGCCCAGTGCGGTGGCACCACCGACGACAACAACGTCTTCGGCGAGGGCCGGCTGGACGCGCTCGCGCTGCTCAGCGCCGCCCCGATCGGTGACACCGGCACCCTGGCCGGCAAGGTCACCGACGCGGCCACCGGCGCCCCGCTCGCCGGTGCCACGGTGAGCCTGACCGGTCCGGCGGCCCGTGACCTGGTCACCGGCGCCGACGGGACGTACTCGTCGCTGCTTCCGGAAGGCGACTACCAGGTCGCCGTGTCCTCGTTCGGCTACGCGACCAAGACGACGCCGGCCACGGTCACCCGCAACGTGACCACGACGCTCGATGTCGCGCTGTCGGCGGTGCCGAGCGTCACCGTCAGCGGATCCGTCACCGACGGCTCCGGGCACGGCTGGCCGCTCTACGCGAAGGTGACCGTGGAGGGCCCGTCGGGTGTCTCCGACTACACCACGCCCGCCAACGGCCGCTACAGCCTCAGCCTGCCGGCCGGCGCCACGTACACCCTGAAGGTCGCCCCGCAGTACCCGGGCTACCAGACGGTGACCAAGGAGGTCGTGGTCGGCACGGGCAACCTCACGGCCAACGTGGCCGTGCCGGTGCAGACCAACGCCTGCACCGCGGCGCCCGGTTACAAGTTCGGCTCCGACGGCGTCTACGAGACCTTCGACGGCCGCTCCGTGCCGGCCGGCTGGTCGGTGGTGGACCACGCGAACAGCGGTCAGGTCTGGCAGTTCACGGACCCGGGCGCCCGTGGCAACCTCACCGGCGGTGCCGGCAACTTCGCGATCATCGACAGCGACGAGTACGGCTCCGGCGGCAAGCAGGACACCTCGCTCGTCAGCCCGGTCGTCGACCTGACCGGCGTCGCGGCTCCGGTGATCCGGTTCAACCAGGACTACAACTGGCTCAACAGCGACCGCGCCGACGTCGACCTCAGCCTCGACGGCGGGGCCACGTGGACCAACGTGCTCCGGCAGGCTGCCGACGCCCGTGGCCCGCGGGTGACCGAGATCAAGATCCCGCAGGCTGCCGGCCAGGCTCAGGTCCAGGTCCGGTTCCACTACTACGACGCCTCGTACGAGTGGTTCTGGGCGGTCGACAACGTGCTGATCGGCAGCCAGCTCACCTGCGTGCCGGTCAACGGTGGCCTGGTGGTCGGCCACGTCCGCGACAAGAACGACAACGGCTACGTCAACGGCGCCACCGTCACCAGCGTCGACAAGCCGGCGGAGAAGGCCACCACCGTGGCGACGCCGGACGACCCGGGGCTGGCGGACGGCTACTACTGGCTGTACTCGTCCGTGACGGGCGCGCACAAGTTCACCGCCGCGGCCGGCAACTACGTCAGCCAGACCAAGTCGATCGACGTCGAGACCGACTGGGCGACCGCGGCGAACTTCCAGCTGGCGGCCGGCCGTCTGACGGTCAAGCCGGCTCAGCTGGCCGGGACTCTCCGGATGCCGAGCGGCAAGGTCGCCAAGACGTTCACGGTGACCAACACCGGCGGTGCTCCGGTCGACGTCAAGTTCAGTGAGCAGGCCGGCGGGTTCGAGCTGCTCAAGGCCGACGGGTCCCGGATCACCCAGCAGCAGGTGATCGGGTCCCAGGGCGCGCCGGAACAGCGGCTCGAGGTCCCGACCTCGTTCGCCGCCAGCGCGTCCGGCATGTCGTCCACGTCCACCAAGGCCGCCGTGACTCCGCAGGCGGCGCCCTGGACCGACATCGCCGACTACCCGGCGGTGGTGATGGACAACCGGGTGGTGAACCTGGGCGGCAAGGTGTACTCCATCGCGGGTGGCACCGGGTCGGCGTCGTCGGCGAAGAACTACGTCTACGACCCGGTCGCGCTGAGCTGGGCGCCGATCGCCGATCTGCCCGGCGCGCGTACCGCCATGACGGTGGGCGTACTGGACGGAAAGATCATCGCGAGCGGTGGCTGGGGGCCGTCCGGCCCCGACGCCACCACCTGGTCGTACGACCCGGCGGCCAACACCTGGACGGAGAAGGCCGACAACCCCGCGCCGCGCTCCGCCGCCGGCCAGGCGGTCGTGGACGGCAAGCTGTACGCCGTCGGCGGCTGCACCACGGCGTCCTGCACGCCGATGTCGAACGACGTCGTCCGGTACGACCCGGCCAGTGACAGCTGGGAGACCCTGCCCGACTACCCGAAGGCGGTGGCGTTCGCCTCCTGCGGCGGGATCGACGGCGTCGTCTACTGCACCGGTGGCAACGACGGCACCGTCGCGCAGAAGGCCGGCTACTCGTTCGACCCGGGTGCCAACACCTGGACCGCCATCGCCGACGCGCCGGCCGACAACTGGGCCAGCTCGTTCGCCGTGGCCAACGGCAAGCTCCTCGTCGTCGGTGGCTCGCAGGGCGGCGCCATCACCAACGCGGGCTTCGCCTACGACCCGGCGAGCGACTCGTGGTCCGACCTGCCGAACTCCAACACGGCGCGGTACCGCGGTGGCGCGGCGTGCGGCTTCTACAAGGTCGGCGGCTCGTCCGGTGGCTTCACCGCCACCAACGACAGCGAGGCGCTGCCCGGGTTCGAGGAGTGCACGGCGAGCACCGCCGACGTCAGCTGGCTGACGATCGACAAGACGGAGGCCACGCTGGCTCCGGGTGAGGCCGTAACGGTCACCGTCGGACTGTCGGCGGCCGTCGACCAGCCCGGCACCTACACCGCCTCGGTCGCCATCAAGCAGAACACCCCGTACACGGTGGAGCCGGTCGCGGTGACGATGAACGTCCTGCAGCCGACGACGTGGGGCAAGCTGATGGGTACGGTCACCGGGACGAAGTGCCAGGGTGGCAGCGCGCCGATCGCCGGTGCCACGGTTCAGGTCGACTCGTGGGCGATGTCGTTCACCTTCGCCACCGACGACGAGGGCAAGTACGCCTACTGGCTGGACCGGCGGAACAACCCGCTCACGTTGATCGTCGCCAAGGACGACTGGAAGCCCCAGACCCGTCAGACGAAGATCAACACCACCACTCCCACCGTGGAGGACTTCGCACTGTCGCCCGTCCGCTGCTGACGGCTGACACCTGCTGACAGATCCGGCCCGTCTGGTTTCGACCAGGCGGGCCGGATCCGTCCTCGTGGGCGGCGATCAGGAGGTGGCCCGGCCGCGGACGGCGTCGGTGACCGGCCGCGCCGCGGCGACGGGTGGTGGGTGGTGGGTCAGACCGGGGCGAGACGGAAGCCGACGCCACGGACCGCGTGGATGGTGGCCGAGGCGCCCAGCCCGACGAGCTTGCGCCGCACCCTCCGTACCACGGAATGGATGTCGGAGCCGCGACCGAGGTGCTCGTTGCCCCAGACCTCGAGGTGCAGCCGTTCGAACGTCCAGACCTGCCCGGGCGCGCCGACCAGGCACAGCAGCAGATCGTGCTCCAGCCGGGTCAGCGAGATCTCGCGATCCAGCCAGCGCAGCACCCGTCGGTCGGAGTCGACGCTCAGGTCGGGTGGCGGCGGCGGGCCGGCGCCTTCCCCGACCTCGGCGACCACGGCCGGCACGGGCGTGGCGTCACCCGTGCCGTCGGGCGCCCCGGCCACGTCGAGGAACTCCCGCGCCTGGTCGACGCTCGAGACGATCAGAAACGCCTCGGTGTCGCCGAGCAGCCGGGCGAGCTGCCTGCGTTCGGCCGGCGAGGACGCAATGCCGATGACCAAGGACATGGCCCCCCTCATCCCACCCCTTCGGGTCCCCACCCGTACGAGGCTTCTCCCACGACGTCGATCGATCAGCGCCCTGACCCTAGTGGCGTTTGGTCTCGCTCCGGTTAAAAGTTCCGCGCCTAGGCGGACATGAATGGCCGGACCGTCGTGGGTGGAGCCGGGATGGGACCCTTCCGGGTGACTTGATAGTGTTCGGTCTGCAGTGTTCTGCGTCCTGCGGGGCGGTGGCCGCGCGTGACGCGTTGGTCTCGTCGCCGTGCCGTGACGTGCCGAAACTTGTGCTGGCAGCGGCGGATCAGGGCGGACGCGTGAGTGGCGCGGCTGCGGTGGCAGTCGCGTCGTCATAGGCCGAGATGGATGGGAAACCGCCCACAGCGTAGTGCGGCCCCACGTCCCGGACAACATCTCCCGAACATGTCCCCATGGCCCTCCACCAGGTCCGCTTTATCGGACTTGTATTTGTAGAAAATCCGACACGGGCACCGGGAGCCGGGTCCGGGCCGCATCCGCCGGTACGGTCCGGGAATGACGACGGGAGCGCTGACGCCGCGGTCGAGCACCGCCACCTTCGACTACTACCTGCTGCGCGCCGAGGCGGGCGACGGCCCGGCGACCGGGCTGCTGGTCGAGGAGTTCGTCCTGGGCGACGACCTGTCGGCGGTGTGTCTGCGCAGCGCCGGCTGGGCACCGGCCGAGGGCTGGTGGAGCTCGGCCGGGTTCGCCCGGGCGATCCGTACGGATCCGCGACTGCGCGCCCGCCTCACGGCCGTCGACCGTCCCGCCGCCGAGGCGACCCACCGCCGGCTCGGCGGTGGCAGCCTGCCCGACGAGGAGACGCTGCGCGGTCACTTCCGCGACGACGCCCCGCTGACCTCCGGGGCACCGCTGCGGCTGGGTGCCGGCCCGGACGTGCACCGGATACTCTTCGCCGGCGCACCGGACGGTCACCAGATCGCCCGCCTCAGCGCGCGGTTGCGGATGAACGACGTCCCCGGCCCGGGTGGGCCCGATCCCGGCGTGGCGGGCACCGGAGGGCTGCGGGTCAACGACACGAACCTCCGCTGGGACCTGCGCCGGGTCGGTGGCGGCATCGCCTGGTGCATCGACGTGACGTCCGAGCCAGCCGGTGGCGACGCGCTGCGCTGGCTGCTGCGTCAACTCATCGACATCGCACGCGGCCACGATCTGGTGCCCGCCACGATCGAGCGGCTCGGCTGAGCGCGGCGCGGCTCACCCGCGGGCTCGGCCCCGCTGGCGCCGTTTGTGCTTGGCGCGGACCGTGAACCCGGTGCCGTTCCCGGCGGGCATTCCCGGCCGGGCACGGCGTGGGCAGAGCAGCGCACCGCCGGTCACCACCAGCAGGGCGGAGCCGACGGTCGCCAGAATCGAGGAGCGACGCGGCGCGCTCTGCACACTCATCCGGTCGTGGTGTCCCGCCGAGGCAGATTCCTCCGGTGCCGGAACCCAGCCCGCTCGGGCGGTGTCATCAGTGCGTCCCGATCGGAGGTTGCCCTGGACGACGAAGAACTGGTCACCCGCGCCCGGGCGGGCGATCCGGCGGCCTACGAACTCCTGGTCGCCCGGCACACGGCGTCGGCGTACCGGACGGCGGTGCTGCTCGGCGCCGGCCCCGACGCGGAGGACATCATCCAGGAGGCGTTCGTGAAGGGCCACCGCAAGCTCGCCCGGTACCGGGGCGAGGCGACCTTCCGCTCGTGGCTCCTGGCGATCGTGGCCAACGAGACCCGCAACCTGCACCGGTCGCGCAGCCGGCGCGACGGGCTCGTCCTGCGCGCGGCGGTGGCGAACCCGGTGTCGGAGGCCATCGGTGACGTCGCCGTCGAGGCGGTCCTCGCCGGGGAACGCCGGACGACCCTGGTGCGGGCCCTGCGCATGCTGCCGGAGCGGGACCGCGAGGTGATCGTCTGCCGGTTCTTCCTCGACCTCAGCGAGGACGAGACCGTGACACTGCTGGGCTGGCCGCGCGGCACCGTCAAGTCGCGGACCCACCGGGCGCTGGCGAAGCTCCGCGGCCTGCTCGACGTCGAGGAGGTACGGCGTGGATGACCTCGAACGCGAGCTGCGCGACCTCTCCGCCTGGTTGGAGACACCCGAACCCCCCGACGTGACCGCCCGGGTACGCGCCCGCCTCGCCGCGCCCGTGCGTCGGCGACGTCGGTGGCGCTACCACCTCGCCGCGCTGCTCGTCGCCGTGCTCGTGGCGGTGCTGCCGCCGGGCCGCGCCGCTCTCGCCGACGCCGTGGCCGGCCTGCTGCGCTTCGCGGGGATCACGATCGCCGTGGCCCCCGCGCCGGCACCGCCCACCGGCAGCCCGTCGCCGCTGCCCGCGCAGCGGCCCGCGGCCGTCGACGAGGCGCAGCGGAAGGTGCGCTTCCCGATCCGCGTGCCGGCCAGGCTGGGCCAGCCCGAGCGGGTGTTGGTGGCCGACCCGGACGACAGGGGCAACTGCCGGGTGGCGACACTGCTCTACCGCGCTGGCACCCTGCGTGTCGATGCCTTCGACGGCCGTCTCGACGTGGTGTTCCACAAGCGGGTCAGCGGCCCGGGAACGGAGTGGGTGCGGGTCGACGGCAACTTCGCCGTCTGGATCAGCGCCCCCCACTCGGTGTCCTACACGGATCGCACGGGCGTCGTCCGTCTGGAGACCGCACGGCTCGCCGCGTCGACCCTGATCTGGGAGGAGGCCGGCGTGAGCTACCGGATCGAGGGCGATCTCACCGGCGCGGAGGCGATCGAGATCGCCGAGTCGCTGGAGTAGGGCCGGGGTGCGCGGTGGGTGCGTCCGCGCGGTACAGCCCAGGCGGGGCTGCCCGGGAACCCGGGTCGCCCGGGCGGTGTCGGACAGTGGGAGGCACGAGCCTCCCGCCGATGGACACGAGACCCTCCGGGAGGCACGAAGTGAATTCGGTACGCGGGGTGGTGCTGGCGGCGGTCGTCCTGCTGGCGGGGTGCTCGACAGCGGACCCGCCGGTGACCCGGGCCGGGACCGCGCCCAGCACGGCTGCGCCCAGCACGGCTGTGGCGGGCGCGGCGGCCAGCCCACCGACGGGCTGCGCTTCGCGGGTCGAAACGGGACGCCTGCCGGAGTGGGCGGACGCCGGCTTCAGCGGCGAACCCCGGGTGCCACACGTTCTCGGCGGGCAGGGCGAGATCGTCGCGATCCTGTTCGGGCGTCCACTCACCGCCTCCAGGCGGGACGGGGCGAACAACAAGATCCTCTGGGTGGCGCACCCCGCCGCGACGCCGTCCGCCGCGACCTCGCCGACCACCCTGACGATCACCGCGACCCTTCACGGCACGCGGACGCGGGTGACCCGGGAGGTCGCCGGTGGTCCCGGCCCGTCGATCGTCGACCTGCCGCAGGCGGGTTGCTGGCACCTCGAACTTCGCTGGTCCGGGCACACCGACACGATGGACCTCGTCTACGCCGACAGCTGACGGGGCAACCAGGCGGGATCTCCCACCGCACGCCGCCGGTCGGATCCACGGCGCGCCCGCGTCGGCCTGACGGTCGCGACCGTCGTCCGCCTCAGGTTCGGCCCTGGGCCGCCGCGGCGAGCGAAGCCGGGGTCTCCGCCGGCGACGCACCTGTCGACCGACACCTCGGCGGGGATGGCGCGGGCGACCGCTGCCTTCCCCGCCGAGGCTGCGCGACCAGGGCGCGTGGCGATGTGGTCCGACTGGCGGGTGACCCAGCGGTCAGGGGGTGCAGCCGGTGAGGTCGGGGCTGGACGGTGTGCCGGTGGCGGGCCCGAAGAAGAGCAACGCGCAGGCACTGAGGAAGGTCGGGTTCTCCTCGGGGATCCAGTGTCCACTGTCGGGGGCGACGACGGTGCGGACGTCGCTGGCGACCTGTTGGAAGGAGGTGGCGACGGCCGGTCCGAAAACGGCCTGGGCGCCCATGGCCATCACGGGAATGGTCAGGCGCTTGCTCTGCGCGTGGGCCTGGTAGTCGGCGGCGTCGGCCGGGAACGCCCGGTAGTATTCGTATCCCGCCGTCCGCTTGGCCGGGTCGGAATACGCCCGATAGTAGGCGTTACGGTCGATCGTCTCCGGGTGCTCGGAACGGTCGAAGAGCATCCCGAGATAGGTGGGGACGTCCTCGTTGTCCATGACGCGTTCCGGAATGGGCGCCGGTGAGGCGTTGAAAAGGAAGTGCCAGCTGATCCCGTAGAAGTCCTCCAGCCCGAATCCCGGCAGCAGGCTTTCCGCGACACCGATCCGGGTGACCTCGGTGGGGTAGTCGCGGGCGTAGTTGTAGGCGACCATCGCGCCGAGGTCGTGGCCGAACAGGGCGACCTGGGTGAAGCCGAGCTGGTTGACCGCCTGCCGGATCCGTCGCGCCGTGGTGGTCTTGTCGTAGCCGCCGGCCGGGACCGTGGAGGCACCCAGGCCGGGCAGGTCGAAGGTGATGACGGTGTGCTGCCCGGCCAGGGCGGGCAGCACCTTGTGCCAGATCCGCGACGTCTGCGGCCAGCCGTGCAGCAGCACCAGCGGCGTGCCGGTCCCGGCCCTGGTGTAGCGCAGGGACGCGCCGTCGACCGTGACGTTGCCCTGTTGCACGACCAGGCCGCCGATGGTCGGTGGTGTCGGCTTCGCCGGCGGGGCGGGTGCGACGGCGGCGGCGCCGGCCGCTGCCCCGGTCACCAGTGCCACACCGAGCGCGGCCGCGACGACGGCTCGCCCCGCTCGGCGGCGCGAACGACGACCGAGAGCTGAACTTGCCATGGAACCCAACGCAGAGAAATGCATGGACACTTCGCTTTCCGATAGTTGGCGACGGCTGTCGGCGGTCGGATCAAACAATGCGGAAACGGCGGATTTGGCAGGCGCGCATCTTGTGCCGATCTAGCGGCTTCGCAAATGTTACAACGGATGTCAAGACGTCGATCAATTGCTGCGTCCCGGCGGGCCCGAACGGCCGGGCCAGCGCCGTACACGTCCATATCCGGGCCCGGCAGGCCCCCACGGCGGCGACCACGACCGACCCGGACCGGAGGGGCGCGGCAGTGGGCACGGTGGAGGGTTCTCGCAGCTTTGCCGGTGCTCGGGACCGCGTGGCAGGATATCGACCATGACAAGCGACGAGCAGGTGAAAGCCAGCCACCGCAACACCCCGACGAGCGACGCTTTTCGCGCTTTCATCGCCTCCGGCTGGGCCAGTCCGGACGCGGCACCTGTCCCGCGCGGGGAGGCCGCCGACCACGCGGCGCGCCGCCGGGCGGCCTTGTCAGGGAGGTTCCCGGGCGAGCGCCTGATCATCCCCGCCGGCGGCCTCAAGGTACGCAGCAACGACACCGACTACACCTTCCGGCCGCACACGGCCTTCGCCTGGTTGACCGGCCTCGGGTTCGACAGCGAGCCGGACAGCGTCCTGGTGCTGGAACCGAAGCCCGACGGCGGCCACGAGGCCATCCTCTTCTTCCGGCCGCTCGCCCCGCGCGACAGCGAGGAGTTCTTCGCCGACTCCCGGTTCGGCGAGTTCTGGGTCGGGCCCCGCCCCACGGTCCAGCAGGTCGAGCAGCGGCTGGGCATCAGCGCCCGCCACATCGACTCGCTGCCCGACGCGCTGGCCAAGGACGCCGGTGCGACCCCCGTACGGGTGGTTCGCGCGGCCGACGGCGCGCTCGACCGACTCGTCGACGAGACCCGGGCCCAGGCGGAGACGGCCGAGCCGGCGACGCGGCAGCACGAGGCGGACGAGGAACTGGCCCGCCACCTGTCGGGGATGCGGCTCGTCAAGGACGAGTGGGAGGTGGGCGAGATGCGCAAGGCCATCGCCGCCACCCACCGGGGTTTCGAGGCGATCATCGCCGGCCTGCCCGAGGCGGTCCGCAAGGGCCGCGGTGAGCGGTGGGTCGAGGGCCTCTTCGGTCTCTACGCCCGGCACGACGGCAACGGGATCGGCTACGAGACCATCTGCGCGTCCGGCGACCACGCCAACACCATCCACTGGACGAAGAACACCGGGCCGGTGCGCGAGGGTGACCTCATCCTGGTGGACGCCGGTGTCGAGGTCGACTCCCTCTACACCGCCGACATCACGCGGACCCTCCCGGTGACCGGCCGTTTCACCGACGCGCAACGCAAGATCTACGAGGCGGTCCTGGAGGCGCAGGAGGCCGGCCTGGCGGCGGTGAAGCCGGGCAACAAGTTCAGCGACATCCACGCCGCCGCCAACGTGGTCATCGCCCGGCGACTGCACGAGTGGGGGCTGCTGCCCGAGGGGGTGACCCTCGAGCAGACGCTCGACCGGGAGAGTGGCGGCTGGCACCGGCGGTGGATGGTCCACGGCACCTCCCACCACCTCGGCATGGACGTGCACGACTGCCAGATGCTGCTGCGCCAGGACTACATGGACGGTGAGCTGAAGCCCGGAATGATCCTCACCGTCGAGCCCGGCCTCTACTTCAAGGCCGACGACCTGCTGGCGCCGGAGGAGTTCCGTGGCATCGGCGTCCGGATCGAGGACAACGTCCTGGTCACCGAGGACGGTCACGAGAACCTGTCGGCGGCGATGCCGCGTACCGCCGACGACGTCGAGGCCTGGATCGACCGGGTGCGGTCCGCCGCCTGAACCGCTGCCGGTCTGTCGGGCGCCGGGGCTCCGGCGCCCGACAACCGGGTGTCGGTGGTCAGCCGCCGTGGAAGGCGCAGCCGAGCTGCGCGCCGCCGCCCACGCTGACCACCCCGACCGTCGGATCGGTGCTGCCGCGAACGAGGCAGCCGGCGTATCCGTCCTCGCCGACCACGTCGCGGTCGGCCAGGTAGATCCCCCAGTTGAGGTAGAGGTCCCGCAGGCCGCCGGCGCCGTCGGGGAACGGCTCGGCGGCCGGGCGGACGCGGCGTTGCAGCACGAACGGGCCGTCCACCGCCGCGTCGAGCCGCGCCTCCCACTCGGCCGTGTCCACCTGCCAGCCGGCGACGACGCCGTTGCCGCCGTGTAGCAGCGTCGGCTTCAGGACCAGCTC
Source organism: Micromonospora sp. NPDC047074 (assembly GCF_040643815.1). Taxonomy (NCBI): domain Bacteria; kingdom Bacillati; phylum Actinomycetota; class Actinomycetes; order Micromonosporales; family Micromonosporaceae; genus Micromonospora; species Micromonospora sp. NPDC047074. The sequence goes on along the minus strand of NZ_JBEYVB010000017.1, from coordinate 43,760 downwards.
GTCCTGCCGGGCCCGGGCATAGCTGAGCAGGTCGACCTCGGCGCCGCCGGGATCGGTGCCGCGCGGGCGTACGTACCGGGTCCAGGGCAGGATCCGGTCGACGCAGGCCAGCTCGTCGGCGTCGAACAACCCTCGGCGCCGGTCGTCGGAGAGCATCGCCAGGGCGCCCTTGTTGCCGTAGAGCTCGGCGTCCAGGCGGCTGACCAGGCCGAGCTTCTCCCGTTCGACGGCGACCAGCAGCGGCTCCAGATCGGCCGCCACCGCCGGGTCGGCCAGGTCCTCGACCAGGAAGTACCGCAGGACGACGTCGACGGCCCGGCCCGCGACGGTGGGCCTGCCCCGCGGGTACGTGAACTCGCCCAGGTGACAGGCGATCCCCTCGATCCCGTACCGGCCCAGCATCTCGGCGAGCATCCGGAGCCGGGGCCCCACGATCGGGAAGTTCTCCGCCGTGTCCACCACCGCGACGACAGGCGGCCGGTCGGTGGGGACCGTGGCGGCGCACTCGGCCGACATCGTCCGCACGATGCAGCCCAGCGTGTCCGGGTACCGGAGCCGGTGCCGCTCGACGAAGTCCCGCAGCGGCGGGTACGCCAGCATCGCCCGGTTGATGTCGGCGGTCTCGAAGCCGCCGAGCGCGCTGGTGACATTGAACTCGAGCAGGCGGAACCCCGAGCCGTCGTGGTAGAGGTCGGCGCGGCCCAGCGGCACGAGCGACCCGGCGCGGGCACCGCGCGTGATCAGTGCCGTCTGCAGGGGGTCCATGCCGACGGCCTCGGCGGTCGCGGCGACGTCCCCGTCGAACACCCGCTCGGGCAGGGAGCGCAGCAGGTCGTAGACCGTGCGGAGGTCCCGGGTGACACTGCCGCGCTCGGCCTCGCTGAGGAAGGCGGGGCCGAGCAGGAGCCGGTCCCGGTGCTCCGGCGCCAGCGTGGTGGACTCCCGGGCGGCGGCGGCCGGGTCGCCCGTCGACCCGCTCCGGGCGAGCTGTTCGCCGTACGCGCGGCCCAGCCGCGACCTGCGCAGCGTGGACGGGACGGTGGTCGTCATCGGATGTCCCTTCTGGAGCGGATGGTGCGCCTGGTTCCGGACGGACGGTGCCGCGCCGGCTCGGGTGCGGACAACGGCGCCACCCGGAGTCGAGCTGGTGCGCGCTCGCTGGGCGGGCGCATTCGGCGACCCCGTCGGCGAATCAATCCGTCCCCTTTCCACCTGCTGCTCCCGTCGCGGTCGAGAATCGACCGGACCGCCGGAAAGGCGCGCACGGTGCGGCGCGCGGAAGTGTGAGGATAGTCGAAATCGGCGTCTCCAGGATGCTGGCCGGACGGCCACCGAACCATCGACGACGGCTGGTCCCGGCTCCGGCGCGACGGTGGGCCGGACCAGGGCGGACCAGTGCCGCGCCGGGGCGGCGGTGCGGGCTGGCACCCATCGCTGCCTGCGGGTTCACCCTCCGGTGTGGCCTGTCGTGAGAGTGACGCAACAGCCTGGTCCGATCGGGGCGAACATCTGATAGCTTCAATGCCGGCAGTTGTCGCGGCACTCCGTGGAGTGACATCTGCATTGGTTGCCGTGCACATGAGACGGGAGCTTCTTCGGATATTACGTCGAGACTTCTGAGATCAAGCTTTATGTCCGATTGTTGCTCGACGGTACGGCAATTCCGGCCGAATGGAACGTGCCGCGTGGCCTTCGGCCGCGACGTGCCCCGGGCCACCGCCGGCGCCTCCGCCCTCCGAGGGAGCCACCGACCCCGACGCTCGGGGCGAACGCGCCGCAGTGTGGCGCCGCCGGCCGTCCGGCTCGGTTCCGACGTGGACGGATGCTCCGGCGCGGACCGGCGGTCCCGTGTGGACTCCACGCCTCGGCGGTGACGTCCCCGGGCGCGGACCCGCACACCCTGGGCGCCGGCGATGCCGGCGTGACCGCTTCCCACCGGCCGCGGCCCGGGCCGCCACCCGTACATCGATTGGTGAGGACGACGTACATGAGAACCTGCGATCCGGACGCCGCGACGCACGCGGTCCGCTCCCGGCGAGCCCTCGCCCGACGGCTGCGGGCGGCCCGCCGGCTCCGGCACGGAGGAGGCACTCCGTGAGCCTCGCCGCGGACGCGACCAGCACGAGCCTCGACGTCGTCGAGCCGGCCGCCGTCGCGGTGATCGGCACCGGTGCGATCGGCCAGGACCTGATCAGCAAGATCCACCGCTCCCGCGTGCTGGACTGCCGGTTGGTGGCCGGCCGCAACCCGGGCTCGGCCGGCCTGCGGCACGCCGAGCGCTTCGGCTACCCCACGAGCGCCGACGGGATCGACGCCGTCATGGCGGCCGCGAGCGCGTTCGACGTCGTGTTCGACGCGACCAACGCGGCGTCGCACCCGCACCACTGGCGGCTGCTGGAGCCCCTGGGCACACTGGTGGTCGACCTGACGCCCAGCCGGGTGGGGCAGATGGTGGTGCCCACCGTGACCGGGCTGGCGGCGGCCACCAGGCGCAACATCAACCTGATCAGCTGCGGCGGGCAGGCGTCCATCCCGGTCGTGCACGCCCTGGCGACCGGCTTCCCGGTGGCGTACGTCGAGGTCGTCTCGACGGTGGCCAGCGAGGTCGCGGGCCGCGCCACGAGACTGAACCTCGACGAGTACGTGGCGACCACCGAACACGCCGTCACGACGTTCTCCGGCGTGCCCGACGTCAAGGCGATCCTCAACATCAGCCCGGCGGTGCCGCCGGCGACCTTCCGGACGGCCGTGCACGCCCGGATCCCCGGCGCGGATCCCGCCGCGGTGCGCGCGGCCGTCGACCGGGCGGCCGAGCGGGTGCGTTCCTTCGCCCCCGGCTACGCGGTCACCGCCTGCGCCGTGGTCGACGACCGGGTGACGGTCACCGTGCAGGTCACCGCCGACAGCGACATCCTGCCCCGGTACGCCGGCAACCTCGACATCATCAACTCGGCCGCCATCATGGTCGCCGAGCAGCGCGCGGCCCGGCTGGGCCGGACCGCCCGGACGGAGGCGGGCCGATGAGGGACGTCGTGATCTACGACCCGACGCTGCGCGACGGCCAGCACGCGGTACGCCACCAGCTCGGCGCGACCGCCCTGCGCCGCTACGCCGAGGCGGCGGACGCGGCGCGGATCCCGGTGGTGGAGGTGGGCCACGGCAACGGCCTCGGCGCCTCCTCCCTCCAGGTCGGGCAGGCCGCCGTGAGCGACGACGAGATGCTGTCGACGGTCCGGGAGGCGCTTCGGCACAGCCGGATGGGCGTGTTCATGCTGCCCGGCTGGGGCACCTCCAGCGACCTGCGGCGGGCGATCGCCCACGGCGCCGACGTCGTCCGCATCGGCGTGCACGCGACCGAGACGTCGCTGGCCGAGCGTCACCTGGGCGTCCTGCGCGAGGCTGGCGCGGAGGCGCACTGCGTGCTGATGATGAGCCACATGGCGTCCCCCGGCGAGCTGGCCGAGCACGCCGCGCACGCCGTGGCGTACGGCGCCCAGGCGGTGGGCATCATGGACTCCGCCGGGCACTTCCTGCCCGCGGACGTCACCGAGCGGATCGCGGCGATGGCCGGGGCGGTGGACATTCCGGTGATCTTCCACGGCCACGACAACCTGGGCATGGCCGTCGCGAACTCCGTCGCCGCGGCGCAGGCCGGCGCCACCATCATCGACGGTTGCGCGCGCGGCTTCGGTGCGGGGGCGGGCAACACCCAGCTCGAGGTGCTCGTGCCGGTGCTGGAGCGCAGCGGGTTCGCGACCGGCATCGACCTGTACGCGCTGCTCGACGCCGCCGACCTCGCGGAACGCGAACTCATGCCCGCGCCGCCGGCGACCGCCTCGATGACCATCGTTAGCGGCCTGGCCGGGGTGTTCTCGGGGTTCAAGCACCGGGTGCTCGAGTTGTCCACCCGCGCCGGCGTCGACCCGCGCGACGTGTTCTTCGAGCTCGGCAGGCGGCAGGCCATCGCCGGCCAGGAGGACCTCATCGTGGACGTGGTGGCGGAGCTGAGCGCCCGCCGGGCCACCACGTCATCGGTCGCGTGACGCGGGCTTCAGCAGTGAGGAAAGGCGACATGGGAGTTTCGGACGCAGTATCCAGGGCGGACGGGTCGGCGGGGGTGCCGGTGGCCCGGATGACCTTCGACGAGTTCATGGCCGTCGGCCCCGGCGGCCTGTACAAGGCCGACGTACCCGTGGTGATCGCGCTGCCGGACAGCGTGCGGGGGCTCGGCCGCGACGGCGTCGCGGCCCGGCTGGCCGACATGACCGTCACCCTGTTCACCGAGCCGGGTGACAAGTTCCATCCGGGGCGCTGGGAGACCCGCGACATCAGGCTCCGCGAGTTCTTCGCGGACGAGCGGCACCTGACCACCCCGGGCACCTGGCACCGGGTGGTGTCGAACATCCGCAACAGCCCGGCCGACGTGAACGCCGTCATCGGCTTCGACGCGGAGAAGTTCTTCGGCTACGGCGGCGCGTTGTACGCGGCGAACCTGTGGATCAGCCACCAGGGCGTGTTCACCAAGAACCACTTCGACGAGTTCGAGAACTTCAACATCGCGCTGGAGGGCCGCAAGCGGTTCATCATCGCCCCGCCCGGCTCCCGGGAGTACTACCCGCGCTCGGTGCTGCGCGGCTTCGGCGACAAGTCCCGGGTGTTCGACCTGGACAACGTCGACCTGGCGCGCTTCCCGAGGGTGGCGCCCAAGCTCGCCCAGCGCCGCGACTTCGTCCTCGAACCGGGCCACATGCTCTACCTGCCGCTCGGCTGGTGGCACCAGGCCGAGTCGCTGGACGAGATGAACATCAACGTCAACTTCTGGCTGAAGTCGAAGAAGATCCTCCGCAGGCCGCACGCACTCGGCGTCGCGCTCTACACGTACGCCTACCGGAGGGTCAAGGGTGTCTACAGCTACAAGCCCACCGAGGTGAACTCCTGATGAGCGAGCGCAAGACCATCACCCCCACCCACCGGTACCGCAACAACGACAAGCTCATCGGTGTCGGGAACACCTTCTGGAACATGTCCGAGGAGCACGGCGTCGCGGGGATCGTCGGCGACCTCTCCGACGGCGTGTTCCGGATGGCCGACGGGCACGAGTTCGTCAACTTCACCGTCTGCTCCTACCTGGACCTCGACACCCACCCCAAGGTCATCGACGGCGCGGTCGACGCGCTGCGCCGCTTCGGCGTACTGGACCACTGCATCCCGCGTACCCGGGTGCAGACCAGCGTGCTGCTGGAGCTGGAGGAGTCGCTGGGCGAGCTGTTCGGCGCCATGGTGGTCAGCGCGATCTCCACGGCGGCGGCCAGCACCGGCCTGCTGCCGCTGATCGCGTCGGGGCACCTCGGCAACGGCACCCGGCCGCTGATGGTCTTCGACAAGAACGCCCACGTGTCGATGGCCAACGCCAAGCCGAGCTGCGCCGACGAGACCGAGGTCGTCACCTGCCGGCACCACGACCTCGACTACCTGGAGGACATGTGCCGCACCTACGAGCGCGTCTGCTACGTGGTGGACGGCTCGGACAGCCTGGGCGGCTACGCGCCGGTCAAGGAACTGGCCGACCTGCAGGACAGGTACAACCTCCTGGTCTTCTACGACGACTCGCACTCGCTGTCCGCGTACGGTGAGCGCGGCATCGGCTACGTCCGCTCGCACTGTCCGACGCTCGACGACCGGACGATCACCGTGGCGACCCTGAGCAAGGGCTTCGGGGCCGGCGGCACGGCGATCCTGCTCGACGGCTTCCCGCAGGAGACGCGGCGGATCATCGAACGCTTCGCCGGCCCGCTGGGCTACTCGCAGAAGATGAACGCCGCCGCGGTGGGTGCGGCGCTCGCCTCGGCCGAGATCCACCGCACCGAGGAGCTGTCGCAGCTCCAGGGGCGGCTGCGGGCCAACATCGCGCTGTTCGACTCGCTGCTCGCCACCGAGCAGTCCGGCAGCACGTACCCGATCCGGGTGGTGCCGATGACCGACGAGACGGTCGTCGAGGCGGCCCAGCGGGTCTTCGCGGCCGGGTTCTACACCTCGCCGGTGTTCTTCCCGATCGTCTCCCGCGGCACCGCCGGGCTGCGCGTCATGCTGCGCGCCGGCCAGACCGAGGAGCAGATCACCCGGCTGTGCTCGGTGCTCGTCGAGGCGGGCGCCCGCCCGGCCACCATGTCGCCGGAGCCGGTGACGCGATGACCGGCACGGTACGGGCGATCCCGCGCAGCATCCTGTACACGCCGGCGCTGTCGCTGGACCGGGTCGTCAAGGCCTGGTCCTACGACGCGGACGTCCACCTGATCGACCTGGAGGACTCCGTGCCGGCGGCCGAGAAAGCCGCCGCCCGTACCGTGTGCCGGGCCGCCCTGGAGAAGGCGCCCCGGCCGGAGAACGTCGCGGTGCGCGTCAACGAGCTGGGCACCGTCGCGGCGGTGCATGACGTGGTGATGCTCACCGACTCGCCGGTGCGGCCCGGCATCGTCATGATGACGATGGTGACGACGGCGGCCGAGGTGGCCCTGCTGCGCCGGATCCTGGCCTCGGCGGGCGCCCATCCGGAGATCTACGTGACGGTGGAGACGGTGGAGGCGATCGCGGAGATCGACGCGATCGCCGGGGTCAGCGACGGGCTGGTCCTCGGCTCGGCCGACCTGGCCGCCACGCTCGGGGTCGAGATCACCTGGGAGGCCATGCTCGCCGCCCGGCAGGCGATGGCGCTGGCCTGCGCCCGGCACGACACCGCCTGCATCGACACCGCCAACTTCCGGCTCGCCGAGCCGGCCGTACTGGCGCGGGAGACCGCCCGGGTGCGGGCGCTCGGCTTCCACGGCAAGGCGACGGTGCACCCCGGCGAACTCGCCGAGATCAACCGGGTGCTGCGCCCGCACGCCGACGACCTGCGGCTGGCGCGCCGGGTGGCGGAGGCCGTCGGGGCGGCCAACGGCGGCATCGCCGTGCTGGACGGGAACATGGTCGGCCCGCCGTTCGCCCGGCTGGCCCGCGCCACGGTGGCGCGCGAGGACGCCTGGGCCGCCCGGTTCGACGTCGGCGGGGTCGCCGGATGACGGGCCCGGTCACGGTCGGTGCCGCCCAGATGGCGGGCACCCGGCAGTTGGTGGGGGTGATCGACACGCTGGGCGAGATGTTCGCGGACCTGGCCGCCGGCCGGACCACCTCCCCGGCGCGAACCGTCATCGAGCACGGCCCGCAGCGGGTCCTGCTGGTCAGCCCCGCCGTCTGGGAGCGGCGCGGGGTGGGCAGCGTCAAGATCACCACACTCACCCCCGACAACCCCGGGCGGGGACTGCCGCTGATCCACGGGATCGTCGCGCTCACGGACCTGACCACCGGGCAGATCACGGCCCTGCTCGACGGCGCCGAGCTGACCGCCGTGCGCACCGGCGCGGTCGCCGGCCTGGCGACCCGCTGGTGCGCCGCCGCAGACGCCGAGGACCTGGCCGTCATCGGCGCGGGAGTGCAGGCGAGAGCCCTGGTGTGCGCCGTGGCGGCGGTGCGGCCGATCCGCACCGTGCGGGTGTTCTCGCGTACCCGGGCCCGGGCCGAGCGGTTCGCCGAGTGGGTCTCCGACGCCGTGCCCCACCCGGTGCGCGCGAGCGTCTGCGACAGCGCGAAGGCCGCCGTCGCCGACGCGGCGGTCATCTGCACGGCGACCTCCACCAGCGACGACACCCCGCTGGTGGAGGCGGGCTGGGTGGCGCCCGGGGCGCACGTCAACGTGATCGGCGGGACTCACCCGGACGCCGTCGAACTCGACCCGGCCCTGCTGGCGGACGCCCTGGTCGTCGTCGAGGACCGGACCGCGGCGCGGGAGGGCGCCGGTGAGGTCCGGGCCGCCCTGGCCGCCGGGGCGATCGGCGTGGACGACCTGCACGAGCTGGGCGCGCTGGTGACCGGCGAGGTCCGCGCCGACGGGCGGACGTCGGTCCTGCGTACCGTCGGAATGGCCATCGAGGACACCGCCGCCGCGCTGGCCCTGCACGAGGGGGCGGCGGCGGGGGCGTAGCTCAGGAAGCCTCCCGGCAGCGGACCATGAAGGAACGCTCGAAGACGATGACGGTCTCGCCGGTGGACTTGGTGCCCGTCGTCTCCACCGTGACGATGCCCTGACCGGGCCGGGATCGGCTCAGGCGTTTGTCGAGGATCCGGCTGGTGGCGTAGAGCGTGTCCCCGACGAACACCGGCTCCCGCAGGCGGACCCGGTCCCAGCCGAGGTTGGCCACCGCCCGCGCCGACAGGGCCTGCACCGTCATGCCGCCGACCAGGCACAGGGTGATTCCGCTGTTGACGAGCACCCGGCCGTACTCGCTGCCCTGACCGTAGTGCTCGTCGAAGTGCAGCGGGTGCTGGTTCATGGTGAGCAGGGTCAGCCAGGTGTTGTCGGTCTCGGAGATGGTGCGGCCCGGCCAGTGCCGGATCACCATGCCGGGCTCGAAGTCCTCGTAGTCCCCGCCGTGTTCCTCGCGGTACTCGTTGCCCTGCACGTGGCGCAGTGTCATCGACGACGCTCCCGTGTCGCTTGTGGACGCGACGGCCCACCCCGGACGTCAATGTTAGTCTATGTCGATCACGATTCCGGCACGTGCCGGCCCGGAGCGGGCACGCTCCGGCTGCCGGTGCGACGGTCAGCATTCGGGGAGCGTCAGATGACCGCGCGCGAGGATGTCGACAGCACCGGACCGGCCGGGCACCCGTGGTTCGGCGATCATCTTCTGGCACCCGCCGCGCCGGCGGAGACGATTCGCCAGATGCTCCGGCACGAGCTGCGTGACACGGGCTGGCCGTACCAGCGGCTCCTGCCCGCGGCGCCGCTGGCGGTCCCGCGCGCGTCCTACGCCGAGCTCTTCCGGGTCGCCGCCGCGCTGGTCGACCTGCTGCGCCGCACCGCACTCGAAACGGCACCCACCACCGAGGGCAGGCTCGCGGCCTACCGGATGCCGAAGAGCGAGCACCAACTCTTCGTCCGCGACCAGTTCGTCGAGGAACGGTACCCCGACTGCGTCGTCCGGCCCGACGTCGTGATCGGGGCGGACGGGCCCCAGTTCCTGGAGTTCAACGTCAGCGGCGCCCTCGGCGGGGTCGTGGAGACGCACGCCCGCCTCGAGGTGTGGCGCAAGCTGCACACCGACGCGCAGGGCAGGACCCCGTTCAGCTCCCCGAGCCCGTACGCCGTCCGCGCCGAGATGTACCGCTCGCTCTGTGCGGAGCTGGCGCTGGCGCCCCGGGTGGCCATCGTCGGCAGCGCCCGCGTCAACGGCGTGCAGAGCCGGTACTTCCAGCTGGAGGCCGACTACCTCAACAACCACGGGCTGACCGCGCGGTTCTTCGAGCCGGAGGAGCTGCCCGAGGCCTGGGACTGCCCGCCCCACCTGCGCTATCCGGTCGGGCTGCGCAACTTCACCATCCCCGACTGGCTGGAGGTCGGCCTCGACACCTCCTACGTGCAGGACGCGCTGGACAACGGCTGCCTGCTCGTGGGCACCCAGACGTCGACCTTCATGCACAGCAAGCTGACCGTGGGTCTGCTGTCGGAGGGGCGTCCGTGGATGAGCGCCGCCGACCGGAGCCTGGTCGACAGGTACCTCCCCTGGACGCGGATTCTCGCCGACCGCAGGACCGACCGCGAGGGTCGCACGGTCGAGCTGTTGCCGTTCGTGGTGGCGAACCGGGAACTGCTGGTGCTCAAGGCGGCCCTCGGCGAGAGCGGCAAGCAGGTGGTCATCGGCCGGGAGGTCGACCAGGCCACCTGGGAGTCGGCCGTCACCGAGGCCGCCGACGACGGCACCAGCGTGGTGCAGGACTTCGTGGCGCCGCGGATGTGCCGCACCACGCTGATCGCCGACGGCGACGACGTACCCCACGAGGTCGAGGTCGCGCCGGTGCTCGGGCCGCTGCTGTTCGGCCGGCGCCCGGCCGGCCTGTTCTGCCGGTACTACGGTGACGGCAGCGCCGGGATCGTCAGCGCCCGGGGCCGGGACAGCAGCTCCGACAACTGCATGGTGGCGGTCTGAACCCGGGAGACGAGCATGAGCACGTCGACGTCGGCCGTTGACGGCCTCCTCACCGCCGCGGACCGGAAGTGGCGCGCTCTGGGCATCAACCGTCGCGACAGGGTGGCCCTCGCTGCCGACCTGCGCGCCGAACTGGAGGCGGCGGCCGCCGACGGGCTCGATCCCGCGGAGCTTCTCGGCGCTGATCCCACCGAGTTCGCCCTGCGGATCGCCGAGGAGGCCGGCGTGGAGCGGATCCCGCCGCGGTACGGCCAGGTGCTCGGCGTGGCGAGCGCGGGCGGAATCCTCTCCCTCGTCGTGGGCTACGTCGCGGTCATCAGCCTGCACCAGGCATTCGTGGCGGCCTTCGATCTGCCCCGCAGCGTGCGCGTGCCGGTATGGCTTGCCGCTGGCGTCTTCTACGGCGGCGTCGCGGCGGTTGTCGTCGCCGGCGCCGTCCTCGCCGTGCGTGTCGCCCTCCGCGATGCGCCGCGCATCCGGCACACCGCTGCGCGGATGGCGCTGCTGCTGCCGCCCGCCCTCGCGGCCGCGACCGCCGCGGCGGCCGCATTCGGCTGGGCACTCGACTTCCCACTCACCCCGATCGCGATCGGGACCGAAGCGGCGATCGTCCTCGCGGCCTTCCTCGCGGCGGCTGCGCTGGCCCGGCGCTGGTCCGTGACAGCGACGGGATGAGCCGGCCGGCGCGACAGGCATGGCCTGGAGACCAGTGCGCCGGGCCCTGTCATCGAGTGGGTGACCTCGGCAGACCCTGACGGACTGCCGCGCTGTCGAACTGCCCGCGCGGATGGGGCAGCGACCGGAACGGCCTGTTTCCGTGGGCATGGCGGCGTCGCCGCCGGGGCGGGGCATCGTGGCGTGCGGCGTTCGTCCGGGCGGTCGGACCCGGCGGTCCCATGGACGGGGCAGCTCGACAGGGAGCGAACCGGTTGACCGGTTCCCGCCGGCTGCCCGAAACCCGCCGGCTGCCCGTCGGAGGCCGTGACGATAGGGGTTCGCCCGACGAATGAGGTGTTGTCGTGGCCCGGGCCCCGTGTCACGATCGCTGCCTCCGGAACCGCCCTGCCGTGCGACCACGGCCAGCCCGGCGCGTGCCGGGCCGCGCCGCCGTCGAACGGAAGGACCAGCCATGCCTGCCGAGTCCGATGTGTACGGCCAGCCGGCCGGGTGGGACCCGGACCGGGCGGTACCCGCCCTGATCTGGGCGGCCGCGGGAAGTGACGGGCACCGGACGGCCGTCGTCGGCGCGGACGCGACGCTGAGCTACGCCGAACTGCGGTACGCCGTCGCCGGGCTCGCCGACGTGTTGTCGCGCCACGGTGCGGGATCCGCCCCGGTGGCCGTCCTGACCGACCGGGGCGCCGCCCAACTGGTGGCGTGCCTGGCCGCCCTGCACACCGGGGCCGGCTACGCCTGCGTGGACGCCAACCAGCCCGCAACCCGGATCGCGACCCAGCTGCACCGCTGCGGGGCCGCCGTCGTGGTGACGGATCGCGTCGACGCGCCGGTGGCCGGGCAGGCCGTGCTCCCCGTCGACCTGGCCGGCTGGGTCGCGGCGGGGCGCGCGGGGGAGAGTGACGGAACGCTGCGCGGTCCGCTGCCGGTGGCGGCGGACCAGCTCGCGTACACCGTGTTCACCTCCGGCTCCACCGGCGTACCCAAGGTGGTCGAGATACCCCACGGCGCCCTGGCCAACTACGCGGCCTTCGTCGCGCGGCTGGTGGGCCCGGAACGGGCCGGCGGCGGGCCGTTGGGGTTCGGGTCGGTCACCAGTCTCGCGACGGACCTGGGGCACACGGCGGTCTTCCCGGCGCTGGTCGGGGGAGACACCGTCCACCTGGTGCCCGTGGAGACCGCGACGGATCCCGACGAGTTCGCCGAGTATCAGGACGAGCACGGGCTCGACGTACTGAAGATCACCCCGTCGCACCTGGCGGCGCTGCTCGACGAGGCCGAGGAGCGCGTCCTGCCCCGCCGCCTGCTGGTCGTCGGCGGCGAGGTCTGCCGCTGGGACCTGGTGGACCAGGTCCGTGAGCTGTCGGACGTACGTATGGTCAACCACTACGGCCCGACGGAGACCACGGTCGGCGCGCTCACCTTCGAGGTGCCCACCGACGCGGCGGCACGTCCGGACACCGCCACCGTCCCGATCGGCCGTCCGATCGACAACTGCCGGGTCGCCGTCGTGGACGCCGACCTCCGCCCGGTCGCACCCGGCGCCGAGGGGGAACTGCTGATCTTCGGCGCGGGCCTCGCCCGGGGCTACCGCGGCGACAGCGGGCTGACCGGCGAGGCGTTCCCGACCGGGCATCCGGACGGCCGCTGCTACCGCACGGGCGACCTGGTGACCCGGCACCCCGACGGCCTGGTGGAGTTCCACGGCCGCCGGGACGGCCAGGTCAAGATCCGCGGCCACCGCGTCGAGCTGGGCGAGGTGGAACAGGCGGTACGGCGGTGTGCCGGAGTGCGCCGGGCGGCCGTGGTGCCGGTCGGCGGGGCCGGCTCCGCACCGCGGCTGGTGGCGTACGTGGTGCCGAGCGAGCCGCCCGGGCCGACCGCGCGCGAGCTGCGCGACCAGCTTCGCGAGGTGCTGCCGGAGTACCTGCTCCCCGGCGCCCTGGTGTGTCTGGACGAGCTGCCCCGGACGCCGAGCGGAAAGCTGGACGTCCGGGCGCTGCCGACGCCCGGCCGGCCCGGCGCCGCCTAGTCGGCGGACGGGTCGAGCCCGAGCGCGACCCGCCCGATGAAGGGGTAGCCGTCCAGCGGCCCGAACGGCTGCATGAAGCCGCCCGCGCGGGCGTCCCGGTACAGCCGGGACAGGGGGTGCCGGCTGCTGAAGGACGCCCCGCCGCAGATCGTCATGGCCCGGTCGACCACGCCCACCGCCGTACGGTTCGCCAGCAGCTTCGCGGTCTGCCACGCCCGTACGACGTCGTGGACGGCGTCCACCGGGTGCTCCGCCGGGTCGGCGAACAGGGCGTCGACCAGGCGCCCGGCGCGTTCCAGCACCCCTCGGGCGGCGGCCAGGTCGACCTCCATCGTGGCGATCTCCCGCTGCACGGACGGGTGGTGCGCCGCTGCCGCCCGCCCCGGCTGCCGGGGCACCCTGGTGGCGTGCTCCACGGCGATCAGGTGGGCGGCCTCGGCGATGCCGAGTGAGGCGCCCAGCAGGGGGAAGTTGACCGCGCAGGAGCGCGTCAGGTCGTCCACCGTCGGCGGGCCGAACGGTTCACCGAGCGTGACCCGGTCGGCGGGGACGACACAGTCCTCCAGCAGGAGACCGTGACTGCCGGATCCCCGCATGCCCAGCGCGTCCCAGTCGCCGAGCACGGTCAGACCGGGCGTGCCGGCCAGGACGACGGCCTCGGCGTGCCGCCATCCGCCGTCGGCGTCGGCGACCCGCACCGCGACGTTGAAGGAGTCGGCGACGGCCGAGTTGGTGACGAAGGTCTTGCGGCCGGTGATGACATACTCGTCGTCCTTGCGGACGGCCTCGGTGAGCGGGCCGTTCCACGACGCGCCCGGCTCGGTGGCGGCGCCGGCCATGATCAGGTCGGAGCCGCCCAACGCCTCCAGGAGTGTGTCCAGCCGCGCCGCCGTGCTCCGGTCGCCGGCCGCCTCGGCCCGCTCCCAACGGCGGACCTGGCCCCACACCGAGGCCATGTGCATGTTGGCGCAGATGGCCGTCGACCCGCAGCCCCGGGCCAGCCGTGATACGGCCACCAGCACGTCGTACAGGGAACGGACCCCCAGCCCGCCGTGCCGGAGCGGGGCGCACGCGGCGAGCACCCCGCTGTCGCGCAGGTCGGTGAAGTTGTCGGCGACGAACGTGTTCTGCCGGTCGTGTCGGCCGGCCCGCTCGGCGAGGGTGGCGACGTGGCCCTCGGCGAGGCGCACCAGGTCCCCGCCGGCGGGAGTCGTGGCGGTGAGTTCCCCGAACACCTAGAGCATCCTCATGATGGCGAGGAACTCCTCGGCCCGCTCGGCGTGGGGCTGCTGCGGGCCGTCGAACCGGGAGCCGGCCTCGGTCGGCACCGGTGTCGGCAGCACCCTGGGGAACAGCGGACCCCCGATGGGGTCACCGGGCCGCAGGCCGTGTTCCCAGAGCAGCGGCAGGACGGCGTGCTGCGGCTGGAAGGTGACCCCGTTGCCCACCCACCGGGAGACGAACGCCCGGCGCTGCCGCTCGGGCCCGGTGCCGGTGGCGCCGTGCAACGCGGCGGGGTGGAACAGCACGATGTCGCCGGGCGTCAGGTCCCAGCTGAGGATCTCGTGCTCGGACACGTCCGGCACCGCCTCCAACTCCTCGCGCCGGCCCAGGTGCGAGGCCCCCGGCGTGATCGGCACGTAGCGCCGGCCCCAGCGGTGCGAACCGCGTACGACCTGGAGCGCGGCGGTGTCGGGGGTGCAGGGGTCGAGGGGGATCCACATCGCGCACACCTGGTCGCCGGCGATCGGCCAGGAGCTGACGTCCTCGTGGAACGGCGTCGGGGCGCCCGACCCGGCCGGCTTGGCGAAGATCTGGTCGTAGAAGGCGGTGATCGTGGCGGAGCCGAAGAGTTGCTGGGCGATCCGCGCCGCCGGGGAGAAGAACATGAAGTCGCGGAAGCCGTCGTGGGTCTTCCACATGAAGGCGTCCCCGGCGAAGCCGCCGCCACCCAGCACCGCGGTGGCCTGCGCGAGCACGGTCGGGTTGGCGAGCAGGTACTCCACGCCTTCGGTGATCCGGCCGAGCCACCTCTCGTCGATCATGCCGGCCAGCCGGACCACGCCGTCGGTGTGGAACGCGTCGATCTCGGCGGGGGTCAGGTCACGTGGCGGCGCCTCGGGAGGGCTGATGTCCATGTGTCGATCTCCGTCAGGGGAAGCGCCGCCAGTGGGCACCGAAGAGGGTCTCCTCGTCCGGCAGGCTGGGCGGCAGGGGATGTGAGATGTAGGTGTAGTTGAGGAAGTCGCGCCAGGTCACGTTCTCCGACCGGGAGCAGCCGCCCCAGCTGCCGCTGGCGATGACCTGGGTGAACGGCATCCCGTTGTCGAAGCTGCCGCTGTTGCCGACCGCGGTCGACTGGTTCACCATGACGCGTCCGGCCCGGGCCCGTTCGGCCAGCCGGGCGGCCCGGTCGGGGTGCGTGGTGTGGATGCCGCAGCTGTGACCCTGCCCGATCCGGCCCAGCAGCGTCTCCACCGCGGCCAGCGCGTCGTCGAAGGCGGTGAACGTCGACACGGTGAAGACCGGCGCCAGCTTCTCGCCGAGCATCGGATCGTCGAGCGCCAGGGCCCCGCCGGGCGCGAGGGGGGACAGCGAAGCGACCAGGGCGACGGTCTTGGTCGGCTCGGCCAGGTCGATCCCGGCGCCGGCGGCGAGCGCCGCGGCGGGTCGGCCGACCGCGTCCCGGTTGAGCTGCCGACCGTCCGGCCACAGCAGCGTACGCAGCCGTGCCGTCTCGGCCGGATCGCACAGGTGGGCGCCCTGCCGGGCCAACTGCTCGCGGAAGGCGGCGGCCACCGCGGCGTCCACCAGCACGTTGCTCTCCGAGGAGCAGGAGGTGCCGTTGTTGAAGCTGCCACCCAGCACGATCAGCTCCGCCGCGGCGGCCACGTCCGCCGAGTCGTCCACGATCACCGCCGGGTTGCCGACGCCCGCGCTGATCGCCGGGGTGCCGCTGCGGTAGGCGCGGCGTACGGTGCCGGGGCCGCCGGCGGCGATGACCAGGTCGGCGGCGGCCATCAGCGCCTCGGTGGTCTGCCGCTCGGTGACCGGCAGGCACTGGATGAGGTCGGGCGGGGCGCCGACCGTCTCCAGGGCGCGACGCAGCAGCTCGACGGTGCGGGCCGCGGAGTGCCGGGCGCGGGGGTTCGGGGTGACGACCACCGCGTTGCGGGTCTTGAGCATCGGCAGGGCGTTGCCGACGACCCCGGAGCACGGCGCGGTGGCGGGGCTGGCCACCGCGATGACGCCGATCGGCTTGGCCAGCCGGCGCAGGCCGCGCTCCGGCAGCTCCTCGATGATCCCGCTGGTCACGACCCCGTGCAGGTCACGCAGGGTGCCGAGGACCCGGCGCCGGTAGAGCGTGAACAGATGCTCGGGGTCACCGAGGCCGGTCTCCCGGTACGCGAGGTCGGCGAGCGACCGGGCGGTGTCCTCCTGGTACGCCGCCCATCCGACGGCCGCGACCAGGTCGTCGACGCGTTCCTGCGGCCAGAACTCGATCTCCGCCTGGGCGCGTCGGGCGCGGGCCATGGTGGCGTCGACGTCGGGCTGTGGGGCCGGCCCGACCGGCGGCGCGGTGCGCGCCGCGCCGCCGTCGGGCTCGTGGCGGTCACCGCTGGACACGGGCGGGCTCCCGGCGCGAGGGGTAGAGCGAGCGGAGCCGGTCGATGGTCTCCTCCAGCATCTCGTCGGTGACGGTGAGGGAGAGCCGGAGGTGGCCCGGTGCGCCCATCACCGAGGCCGGCAGCACCAGGAGTCCGCGTTCCTCGAGCCGGGCCGCGTGGTCCCAGTCGTCCGCGTCCGGCACCCGGGCCAGCAGGTAGAACGTGCCCTCGCTCGGCTGGACCTGGTAGCCGGCCTCGCGCAGGGCGTCGACCAGCAGGTCACGGCGCTGCTCGATCGGCTTGACCGGCAGCGCGTGCTGCTCCAGCTCGGGCAGGGCGAACAGCAGCGAGTTGTTCGGGAACGCCCAGCCGGTGGTCAGGCGGGCCACGGACAGCGCCCGGCGGGGCACCGCCGGGTCGGGCATGGTCGGCGGGATCGCCACGTAGCCGACGCGTTCCCCGGGCAGCAGCAGCGTCTTGGTGTACGTGTGCACCAGGAACGTGAACGGGTAGTGCGCCGCCGGGCTCGGGCAGGCCCGGCCGTCGAACACGATGCGCCGGTACGCCTCGTCGGACACCAGGTACACCGGCCGCCCGTTGCGTGCGGAGGCCACCCGCAGCACCTCGGCCAGCGCCGCGAACTCGTCGTCGGTGTAGACCACGCCGGTCGGGTTGTTCGGGCTGTTCACGATGACGGCGCTGGTACGCGGGGTGATCGCCGCCGCGATCCGCTCCGGGTCGAGCCGCCAGGAGCCGGGGCTCAGCTCCACCGGCCGGGGGACCGCGCCGACCGAGGCGATGATCGGCTCGTAGTAGAACCAGGCGGGGTCGAGGTAGATAACCTCGTCGCCCGGGTCGCAGACGCTGCGCAGGCAGATGGTCAGGCCGGCGAAGGCCCCGTTGGTCAGGGCGATGTCGTCGGCGGTGAACGGCAGGCCGAGTTCCCGGCGCAGCGTGGCGGCCACCGAATCCTGGGCCGGCGGGTGGTCCCTCGTGTAGGCGAACCAGTCGGTGTGCTGCGGGTCGAGGTGTCTCTGCAGCACACCGACCAGGGCCGGTGCGGGGAACTCGTGGGGGTCGCCGAAGGCGAGGTCGATGACTCCCGGTCCGCCGCGCAGCCGCGAGTAGGCCGACTGTTCGAGGTAGGCCCCCAACCGTCGGCCGTACGCGTCGGTCGCGTCGGTCATCTGCCGACTGATCCGGTGCTCCATCCTGCTCCGATCTCCGCCCTGGTCCGTGCCCGGCGAGGTGGCCGGGTTCACGACTTGGCGGGTTGTGCGGCGGGGACTCGTGCGGGCAGCTGGCGCACGGACCGTGCGGAGAAGGTCGCGACGGTCACCAGACCGAGCACCCCACCAGCGATGACCAGCGTCTGCGCGACACCGATCCGGTCCGCCAGCGGGCCGACGACGGCCAGGCAGAGCGGGCCCAGCACGAACGAGCCCATGGCGTCGTACGAGCTGATCCGCGACAGCGCCTCGTTGGGTACGTGGTTCTGCAGGGCGGTGTCCCACAGGACCTCGAAGATGTCGACGCAGACGCCGTTGACGAGCATCGAGGCCGCGATCAGCCAGACCGGCGCGCCGGCGGCGATCAGCGCGAACGGCGGAAGGAAGCCGAAGGTCGCCAGCACCGCGACCCGCATCGGCCGGCGGGGGCGGATCCGCATCGCCACCAGGCTGCCGCCGACCAGGCCCACCGCCTGCGCGGTCATGATCGCCGACCAGGCGGCGACGCCGCCGAGCTGTTCCTTGGCGGTCAGCGGGCCGAGCACGTAGATCGCCGAGAAGCAGCCGTTGACGAACGCGAACTGCACGACCACCAGCCAGACCCAGGACCGGGAGCTGAACTCCCGCCAGCCCTCGCGCAGGTCGGCGAGGATGGTGCTGGCGGCGGCCCGGGCGGGGTGGGCGACCCGGACCCCGGCGAGCAGCATCGCCGAGCCGAGGAAGGTGGCGGCGGGCACCGCCAGCGCCCAGCCGGCGCCGAGGGTCGCCACGAGGACCCCGGCCAGGGCGGCGCCGCCGATGGTGGTGCCGTTGCGGGACAGCCGCAGCAGCGCGTTGGCCGACTGGAGCTGTTCCTGGGCCACCACCTGCGGCACGACGCCACGGGAGGCCGGCAGGAACAACGCGGCGGCGGCGCCGTTGACGGCGGACAACGCGATCACGACCGGCAGCGTGGGCCGGCCGCTGACGAACACCACGGTCAGGGCCGCCTGCGCGGCGAAGGCGAGCAGGTCGGCGCCGACCATGAGCCGGAACCGGTTCATCCGGTCGGCGAGGACGCCGCCGAACAGCAGCAGCGCGACCTGCGCCAGCGACCGGGCGGCGAGCACCAGGCCGAGGTCCGTGGCGGATCCGCCCGGCGCGTCGAGGACGGCGAAGGCGAGCGCCACCGGGATCACCGCGCTGCCCAGCAGCGACAGCGTCCGGGCCAGGAACAGCATCCGGTACGACCGGTCGGCGAGGATCCGGAGGTCATCGCGCACAGGATCACCTCCGGTCGGCCAGGAACAGACTGCGCACTTGTTGCAGAGTGGCGTCAAAGTCGTGCCCATCATGTGGCAGGCGTCCGGCTTCCCCAACCCCTAGGGTTCCGGACGGATCCTGCCAAAGGCGAGGTCAAACCCCTATAACCGTCGCGGTCGCTGACTTCACACTCAGCGAGCTGGTACAGATCGATGATCGGCAACCGGAGCGGTGGCTGCTCGCGTCCGGGCCCGTCCGGTCAGCGAACCGGATCACCGGCGGACAACGGAGGACCAGTGGGACGGCAGGAAGATCCGGTCGCGAGCGACGTCACGCAACGAGTGGCGCGGCTGTCCAGTTCGGCGCGGGCCCTGCTCGACCAGCGGCTGCGCGCCGGTCGCTCCGATCCGGCACCCGTCGCCGCCAGCATCCCCCGGCTGGGCGCCACCGAGGCGCCGCTGTCGTTCGCCCAGGAGCGGCTCTGGTTCATCGAGCACCTGGAGGACGACGCCGTCCACCACAACGACGCCACGCTGCTGATCCTGACCGGTTCGCTGGACCGGGACGCGCTGCGCCGCGGCATCGAGGAGGTCGTCCGCCGGCACGAGATCCTCCGTACGGCCTTCCGCAAGGCCGGCGACCGGGTCGTGCAGACCGTCACGCCGCCCGCCCCGCTGACCATCGACGTGGTCGACCTGCCCGACGCCGCCGCGCACCCCGACGACCCAATCCTGCGGGCCGCCGTCCTGCGGGAGATGCAGGTCCCGCTCGACCTCGCCGCGGGGCAGAGCCTGCGGACCGTGCTCTACCGGATCGCCCCGGAGCTGCACGTGCTCGGGGTCACCGTGCACCACCTCGTCTGCGACCTGTGGTCGTTCGCCATCTTCTGCCGCGAACTGGCCACCACGTACGCCGCCTTCGCCACCGGCGACGCGACCCCGGACCTGCCCGAACTGCCCGTCCAGTACGCCGACTACGCCGCCTGGCAGCGCACCGCGGTCAGCGAGGAGCGGATGGCCGCGCACCTGCGCGAGCGGGTCGACGAACTCGCCGGGGTGCCGCCCCTGCTCAGCCTGCCGACCCGGGGGGCGCGGCCGGCGGTCCAGCAGTTCGTCGGCGCCTCCGAGTGGTTCCGGATCGACGCGGCCGACGCGGAACGGATCCGCTCCCTCGGGCAGCGCCAGGGCGCCACCACCTACATGACCCTGCTCGCCGCCTTCACCGTCCTGCTGGCCCGGCACAGCGGCCAGCGGGACATGGTCGTCGCCAGCCCCATCGCCACCCGGGAGCAGCACGAGCTGGAGCACCTGATCGGTTGCTTCCTGAACATGATCGTGGTGCGGGCCGACCTCTCCGGCGATCCGACCTTCGCCGAGCTGGTGACCCGGGTCAAGGCCGCCTCCCTGGACTCGTTCCGGCACCGCGACGTGCAGTTCGAACGGCTCGTCGCCGAGTTGCAGCCGGAGCGCAGCCGCAGCCACCAGCCTCTCGCGCAGGTCGCCTTCGTGCTCCAGAACGTGCCGGCGGGGCGGCTCGACCTGCCCGGGCTGCGGGTCGACGTGCACCAGATGGACACCGGCCGGTCCCGGATGGACCTGACGATGAAGGTCACCGAGACGGCCGACGGGCTGACCGGCGAGATCGAGTACGACACCAGCCTGTTCACCGCCGAGGCGATGCGCGCCCTGGCCCGGCAGTTCGAGCTGCTGCTGGTCGAGGCGGCGCGACAGCCCGACACGTGCGTCTGGCGGCTGCCGCTGCTCGACGACGCGCAGCGCGCGCGGATCCTGCACGAGTGGAACGACACCGGGGTCGACCTCGGCCCCGAGGCGCTCGTGCACCGGCTGGTCGAGGCGCAGGCCCGGCGCACCCCCGACGCGGTCGCCGTCGTCGAGGGCAACGTCCGGGCGACGTACCGCGAACTCGACGAACGGGCCAACCGCCTGGCGCACCACCTGCGCGACCTCGGCGTCGGCGTGGAGGACCCGGTGGCGGTGTGCCTGCCCCGCTCGATCGCCGAGGTGGTGGCGATCCTGGCGGTGCTGAAGACCGGCGGCTACCACCTGCCGGTCAACCCGCGCGATCCGCAGGCCCGCCGGGACGCGCTGCTCGGGCAGGTCCGCCCGGCGGTCGCGATCTCCGCCGGGGACCTGTGCGACGAGGTGTGGAGCCCGGGCCGGCGGATCGTCGACCTGGCCGCGGAGGCGTCGCTGACCGGCGCGTACCCCGCCACCGACCCGGCCGTGCCGCTGCACCCGGACAACCTCGCCTACACGCTGTTCACCTCCGGCTCCACGGGGCAGCCCAAGGGCGTCCAGGTCACCCACCGGGGGTTCACCAACCGGATGCTGTGGGCGCAGCGCAACTTCCCGCTCGGCACCGACGACCGGGTGCTGCGCAAGGCGGCCTGCACCTTCGACGTCTCGCTGGACGAGCTGTTCCGGGCCCTGTTCAACGGCGCGGCAAGCGTACTGATGCCCGAGACGGCGACCTTCGACCCGCGCCGGCTGGCGGCGGTGATCGCCCAGCACGGGGTGACCGACGCCGACTTCGCGCCGACCGCCCTGCGCGAGGTGCTGCTCGGCGCCGACGTCGCGGACCTGCGGTCGCTGCGGCGGATCGTCTCGGGCGTGGAGGAACTCACCCCCGAGACCCAGCAACTGGTCTTCGACCGGCTCGACGTCACGATGTTCAACCTGTACGGCCCGACGGAGGTCTCCGTCTCCTGCACCGCCTGGCCGTGCGACCCCGCCGACGAGCGGCCCTTCGTCCCGATCGGCCGGCCGATGGCGAACGTCCGGGTGTACGTGCTGGACGAGGCGATGGAGCCGGTCCCGCCGGGCGTGGCCGGGGAGGTGTACGTGGGTGGCGCCGGGCTGGCCCGGGGCTACCTGGGCAATCCCGCCCTGACGGCGGGCCGGTTCCTGCCCGACCCGTTCGCCGGCACGCCCGGGGCCCGCGTCTACCGCACCGGCGACCTGGCCCGGTTCGACGCGGACGGCGTGCTGGAGTTCCTCGGCCGGGGCGACGGGCAACTGAACCTGCGCGGCTACCGCATCGAGCCGGGCGAGGTGGAGTCCGCGCTGCGCCGCCACCCGGCGGTACGCGAGGCCGCCGTCGTCGTGCGCCGGGATCCGCCCGGCGGCGACGCCCGGCTGGTCGGCTACGTCGTCGGCGACGCCCTGCCGGGCACCGCGGACCTGCGCGCGCACCTGCGCCGGCGGCTGCCGGACTACCTGGTCCCGGCCGCCTTCGTCAGCCTGCCCGGGCTGCCGCTGACCAGTCACGGAAAGCTCGACGTGGCGGCGCTGCCGGCACCGGGCCGGGACGAACCCGGCACCGCCAGCACCGACGGCCCCCGCGACGAGCGCGAGCGGGTGCTCCTGGACATCTGGTGCGACGTGCTCGGACGCGACGGCATCGGCATCCACGACGACTTCTTCGACCTGGGCGGCGACTCCCTCACGGCCACCCGGATCGTCGCCCTGGCCGGCGCGAAGCTGGGGGTGGACGTCGAGGTGGCGGTCATCTTCGACGCGCCGACGGTCGCGGAGCTGGCCACCCGGCTCGCACCGGGTCAGCCGTGACGCCCGGTCCGATCCCTGTGCAGCGAGTGGAGAGCCAGATGACCGACCACCCCGGCGCGTTGGTCCACGAGGCGACGCACGTCGTCAACCTGGGCGCCGCCCTGTGCCACCAGGCACGGGTCCAGCCCGCGAGCCCCGCCCTGCACCTGGTGGCCGAGGACGGCTCGGCCAGCACGGTGGACTACGCGACGCTCGACGCCCGGGCCCGCCGGGTCGGCGCGGCCCTCGCCGGGCACTGCCGCCCCGGCGACCGGGTGCTGATGCTCGTCGGGGCGGGCGTCGACTTCCTCGCCGGCTTCTTCGGCTGCCTCTACGCCGGCACCGTGCCGGTGCCGTTGGCCGCCCGGCTCAACCGGGCCAGCGCCCCGGTCGTCGGGCGGATCCTGGCCGACGCGCGGGCCAGCGCCGTGCTGGCGGCCCGCGCGGTCACCGGCGCGGTCGACCTGAGCACGCTGATGCCGGGGGACCGGCTGCCGGTGCTGGAACTGGAGTCCCTCGACGCCGCCCCGACCGGCTGGCAGCCGGCGGTGGACGAGGGCGGGCTGGCGTTCCTCCAGTACACCTCGGGCACCACGAGCACCCCGAAGGGGGTGATGGTCAGCCACCTCAACCTGCTGGAGAACCTGCGGGCCATCCGCCGCTCCTTCGGGTTCGACGACGCGACGGTGATGGCCTCCTGGCTGCCCCCGCACCACGACATGGGACTCATCGGCACCCTGCTCACGCCCGTCTACCTCGGGGTGCCGACGGTGCTGATGGACCCGGCGACCTTCATCCGTACCCCCGTGCGGTGGCTCCAGGCGATCAGCCGGTACCGGGCCACGATCAGCGGCGGCCCCAACTTCGCGTACGACCTGTGCGTGCGCAAGGTGGCCGGGGCCGACCGCGCCGAGCTGGACCTCAGCTCGTGGCGGGTGGCGTTCAACGGCGCGGAGCCGGTGCGCGCGGCGACCCTGCGCGCCTTCGCCGAGGCGTTCGCCCCGCACGGGTTCGACGAGCGGGCGTTCCTGCCCTGTTACGGGCTGGCCGAGGCGACCCTGCTGGTCGCCGGGCGGGCCCGCCCGCAGCGTCCCGTCGTGACCACCGTGGCCGACGAGAACCCGACCGGTCCCACCGGTGACCGCCCCGGCACCGAGGTCGTCGGCTGCGAGATCCTGCCCGAGGCGGAGGTCCGGATCGTCGACCCGGCCGGGCACGAGGTTCCCGACGGCAGCGCCGGGGAGATCTGGGTCCGCGGCGGCAGCGTCGTCGACGGGTACTGGAACCGGCCGGAGGAGTCCGCGCGGACGCTGCACGCGACCCTCGGCGGCGACCCCGGCGACGGACCCTACCTGCGCACCGGCGACCTCGGCTTCCGCCGGGACGGTCACCTGTACGTGCGCGGCCGGATCAAGGAGACGGTGGTCGTCCGCGGCCAGAACCACTACCCGGACGACATCGAGCAGACCGTCCGGGCCGCCTGCCCCCGCCTCGGCGGGCGGATCGCGGCGTTCGGTGTGGACGTCGCCGACGACGGGCACGGCGTCGGCGAGGCCGTCGTCCTGTGGTACGAGACCCGTTCCGACCAGGCGGCGGACGAGGCGCCCGCCATCGCCGAGGCGGCCCGCCGGGCGGTGGTGACCGCGCACGGCCTGGACCTGCACCGGGTGCTCGCCGTGCCGCCCGGCACCATCCCGGTCACCACCAGCGGCAAGACCCGGCGCGGCGACTGCGCCCGGGCGTACGCCGCGGGCAGCGCGACGATCGTCGCGGACGACCCGCTGCGCCCGACCGCGCGCCCCGCCCCGGCCGCCGCGCCGGCGACCGCGCAGCGGCTGCGCGCCCTGGCCGGCGCGCTGCTCGACGTCGACCCGGAGCGGATCGCCCCGGACCGCTGCCTGCCGGAACTCGGCTTCGACTCGCTGCGGGCCGTGGAACTGCAACACCTGATCGAGGGGGAGTGGGGCGTCCGCCCCGCCCTGAGCGACCTGCTGGGCGACCGCACGGTGGCCGAACTGGCCGCCGCGCTGCCGGCCGCGCCCGCGCCGGCCGACCCGCCGGCCACCCCGGCCGTCACCGGCGAGCCCTACCCGCTGTCGTACGGCCAGCGCGCCATCTGGTTCCAGGGGGCCCTCGCCGAGGATCCGGCCAACCTCAACCTGTGTCGGGCGGTCACCGTCGACGGCGACCTGGACACCGCGGCACTGGCCTGCGCCGTCCGCGACCTCGGCACCCGGCACCCGGCCCTGCGCACCCGCTACGACGACGGCGGCGCCGAGGTGACCCAGCGGGTGGCCGACGACGCCGAGGTCACCCTGGAGGTGCGCGACGCGGCGGGCTGGCCGGCGGGCCGGCTCGACGAGGAGATCGAGGCGGAACTCGGGACCGGCTTCGGCGCCCCGCCCCTGCTGCGCGCGGTGCTCTTCCGGCACGCGGCGGACCGGCACACGCTGCTGCTGTGCACCCACCACAGCGTGATGGACGTGTGGTCGCTGGCGGTGCTGGTGGAGGACCTGGCGACCGGCTACGGCAGGCACGCCGCCGGGGCCGGCGTGACGCCGCCAGCGCCCGCCGCCCACCCGGCCGAGTTCGTCGCCTGGCAACGTTCCTTCCTGGACTCCCCGGCCGGTTGGGAGCTGACCGCGACGTGCCAGGCCCAGGTCGCCGACCTGGTGCCGCTGGACCTGCCGACCGACCGGCCCCGGCCGCCGGTGCGCACCTTCCGGGGCGCCGCCCACGCGTTCCGGATCGACGCCGACCTGTGCGCCGGGATCGACGCGCTGGCCGCCGCGCAGGGGATCAGCCGCACCGCCGTGCTCTTCGCCGGCTACGCGGCCGTGCTGGCGCGATACGCCGGGCAGACGCGGTTCCCGCTCGGTTTCGTGCACGCCGGACGGGTTCGCGGACGCTTCGCCGACCTGGTCGCCTACCTGGTCAACCCGCTGCCGGTGCCGGTGGACCTGTCCGCCGACCCGGAGTTCGGCGCGCTGGCCCGGGCGGCGCACGACGGGGTGCTGGCCGCCTCCGACCGCGCCGAGGTGCCGTTCGGGAGGATCGTCGAGGGGCTGGGCCAGGCCGCCGACGCCAGCCGGGGCGCGCTGCTCAGCGCGGCGTTCGCCTACCAGCACGGGCGCGGCACCGACCGGCTCGGGCTCGCCCCGATGGTGCTCAACCACGAGGGGGAGTTGGGGGACTGGGCCGGGCTGCGGGTGTGCAGCCGGCCGGTGCGGCAGCGGGCCACCTACTACGACCTCTCGCTCTACCTCGGCGAGCACGGCGGCGAACTGCTGGGCACCTTCGACTACAGCACCGACCTGTTCGACGCCGACACCATGCGGGTGCTGGCCGAGGCGCTGACCGCGCTGCTGTCGGCGGCCGTCGCCGCGCCGGCGACGCCGGTCGGGGCCCTGCCGCTGCTCGCCGCCGAGCGGCGCCGGCAGGTGCTGGTGGAGTGGAACGACACCACCGCCGGCTACGACACCGAACGGTGCGTGCCGGAGATCGTCGCCGAGCAGGCCCGCCGGACCCCGGACGCGCCCGCCGCGATCGACGACACCACCCGGTTGACCTACGCCGAGCTGAACGCGGCGGCGAACCGGCTGGCCCACCGGCTGATCGGGCTGGGCGCCGGGCCGGGCGGCCGGGTCGGCCTGCTGGTGCCCCGCTCCACGGTCAGCCTCACCGCCGTGCTGGCGATCCTCAAGACCGGCGCGGCCTACGTGCCGCTCGACCCGTCGTACCCGGTGGACCGGCTGCGGTTCATGCTCGCCGACTCCGGTGCCCGGCTGCTGGTCGCCGCCCCCGGCGCAGCCGCCGACCTGCCGGGCGTCGCGCTTGTCGACCCGGCCGAGGAGTCGCTCGCGGCCGAGGACGACCGCGACCCGTCGCCGAGGACCCACCCCGACGAGGTGGCCTACGTCGTCTACACCTCCGGTTCCACCGGTACGCCGCAGGGCGTCCTCGGCCTGCACCGGGGCATCGTCAACCGGCAGCGCTGGATCATGGACCGCTTCCCGATGGGCCCGGACGAGGTGGGCAGCCACAAGACCTCGCTGAGCTTCTTCGACTCCGGCGGGGAGATGTTCCTCCCGCTGTTCGCCGGCGCCCCGGTCGTCGTGGTGCCCGAGGACATCGGCCGGGATCCGGCCCGCCTGGTCGAGCTGCTCGCCCGGCACCGGGTCACCCGGCTGGTGGCCGTACCGTCGCTGCTGCGGGCCATCCTCGACGGTGTCGCCGACGCCGGGCAGCGGCTGTCGGCGCTGCGCTACTGCCACTCCAGCGGCGAGGCGCTCACCCCGGACCTGGCCGCGCGGTGGCTGGCCGCCCTGCCCGGCTGCGTCCTGGTCGACCTCTACGGCTCGTCCGAGATCTCCGCCGACGTGACCCTGGACGTGATCACCGGCCCGGAGCAGGTCGGCAGCATCGGGCGGCCCATCGGCAACACCCGGATCCACGTCCTGGACGAGGCCATGCGGCCGGTGCCGCCCCGCTTCGCCGGCGAGGTGTACGTCGGCGGGGCCGGCCTGGCCCGTGGCTACCTCGACCAGCCGGCGTTGACCGCCGCGCGGTTCGTCCCCGACCCGTTCGCCACCGGCGGACGGCTGTTCCGCACCGGCGACCGGGGCCGGTGGAGCCACGACGGCCGGCTGGAGTTCCTGGGCCGGGCCGATCACCAGGTGAAGGTGCGCGGGTTCCGGATCGAGCTGGGCGAGATCGAGGCGACGCTGCGGGCCCACCCCGGGGTGGCCGCCGCCGTGGCCGCGCTCGCCGAGGCGCCGGGCGGCGGGGAACAGCGGATCGTCGCGGCGGTCGTGCCCCGCGGCCGGGGCGGATCGTCGGGCGGGGCCGCGGGCGACGACCCGAGCGGTGCGCCGGCCGCCACCCGCGTCGCCGACTGGCGGCTGCTCTACGACCGGATGTACACCGACGCCGGCCCCGCCGAGGAGGCCCAGCAGGCCATCTGGACCAGCAGCTACACGGGTGCGCCGTTCACCGACGTCGAGATGGGCGAGTGGATCGACCAGGCGGTCCGGCGGATCCGGGACCTGCGGCCCCGCCGGCTGCTGGAACTCGGCTGCGGCACGGGCAACCTGACCCTCGCGTTGGCGCCCGACTGCGAGGCCTACGTCGGCACCGACTTCTCCGACGCGGGCCTGAAGGTGCTCGAACAGCGGCTCGACGCCGAGGGCGTCGACCGGGACACGGTGACCCTGCTGCTGCGCGAGGCCGACGACCTCACCGGCATCGAGGCCGGCAGCTTCGACACCGTGGTGCTGCACTCGGTGACCCAGTACTTCCCGCACCACGACTACCTGCGCCAGGTGCTGCGCGCGGCGGTCACCGCCGCCTCGCCCGGCGGGCGGATCTACCTGGGCGACGTGCGCGACCTGGACCTGCTGGAGGTGTTCCACGCCTCGGTGGAGCTGGCCGCCGACCCGGAGCCCGGCCTGACCGTCGCCGAGCTGCGGCGCCGCGCCGCCGCCCGGGTGCTCGCCGACGACGAGCTGGTGCTGGCCCCCGACCTGTTCCTGACCGCGCCGGACTGGCTGTCCGGGGTGACCGCTGTGGAACTGCACCTCAAGCGCGGCCGGCGGGCCAACGAGCTGACCGCGTTCCGCTACGACGTCGTCCTGCACGTGGGCACCGCCCCCGAAGGCAGCGCCGCCGCCGACCCGGCCGAGCCGGTGCGGCTGGACTGGGCGCGCGACGGGCTGGACGTGGCCCGCCTGCGCGTCCTGCTGCGCGGCAACCGTGACCGCCCGGTGGAGGTGCGCGGCGTGCCGAACGCGCGGCTGGTCACCGTCGCCGGGGCGGTACGCCGGCTGGCCGACCTCGCCGACGCCGAGCCGGTGACGCGCCCGACCGGCGAGCTGCCGCCCGGCGTCGACCCGGAGGACTGCTGGAGCATCGGCGAGGCGCTGGGCCGGCGGACCTCGGTGGTGCCGTCGGCCGCACGCGACCCGTACACGATGGACCTGCGGTTCTGGCCGGCGGCCCGGCCGGACGACCCGGTCGGCTGGACCCCGCCCCGGGCCCTGCGTGCCGACTGGCCGGAGCTGGCCAACGACCCGCTGCGGGCCTCCGCACGCCGGGACCTCCTGCACGGCCTGCGCACCCACCTGCGGCAGCGGCTGCCGGAGTTCATGGTGCCGCTGCTGCACCTGGTCGACGAGCTGCCGACCACGGCCACCGGCAAGGTGAGCCGCCGCGCCGTGGCGGCCGAGGCCACCGAGGCGATGGCCCGGCAGGGCGGGGGCGCGACGGCCCGGCCGCTCGCGGCACCGGCCGGCGGGCTCCAGGCCCAGGTCACCGAGGTGTGGCTGGACGTCCTCGGCGTCGGCGCCGTCGGCATCGACGACAACTTCTTCGACGTGGGCGGCAACTCGCTGAGCCTGGTCCAGGTGCACATCCGCCTCCAGGAACTTCTCGGCCGGCAGTTCCCGCTGGTCGACCTGTACGAACACTCCACCGTGCGCAGGCTCGCCGAACACCTTGGCGGGCCGGCACGGCCGGCGACGGAACCAGCCGTCGAGCCGGGACCCGACCGCACCGAGCAGGTGGCGAACCGCCGCCGGCTGATGCGCCAGCGCATTCAGGAAGTGGGGAATCGATGAGCAGCGAGATGGACGTCGCCATTGTGGGGATGAGCGGACGGTTCCCGGGCGCGGCGAACGTCGCCGAGTTCTGGGAGCTGCTCCGCGGCGGTGTCGACGCCGGCCGCCAGCTGACCGCCGCCGAGCTGGACGCCGTCCCGGCCGCCGAGCGTGACGACCCGGCGTACGTGCCGGTGTGGTCCGGGATCGAGGGCGCCGACCAGTTCGACGCGCAGCTCTTCGGCTACTCGCCGACGGACGCGACGCTGATCGACCCGCAGCACCGGATCCTGCTGGAGTGCGCCTGGGAGGGGCTGGAGGACGCCGGCTACGACAGCCGCCGCTTCCCCGGCGACATCGCCGTGTACGCCGGCTGCGGCCTGAACCAGTACCTCCTCTACCACCTGCTTCCCCAGCAGGAGCTGGTCGACTCCGCCGGTCGGCTGGGCATGGCCGTCGCCAGCGACAAGGACAACCTGGCCACCCGCATCTCGTACAAGCTCGACCTGACCGGGCCCAGCGTGTCGGTGCAGACCAACTGCTCGTCGGCCCTGGTCGGGCTGCACCACGCGATCAGCAGCCTGCTCGACTACCAGTGCGACATGGCGATCGTGGGCGCGGTGAGCGTGAAGAACCCGGTGCCGCGCGGCTACCGGCACGAGGCCGACGGCGTCAACTCGCCCGACGGCCGCTGCCGGGCCTTCGACGCGGAGGCCGCCGGCTACCACCTGGGCGACGGCGCCGGTGTCGTGGTGTTGCGCCGCCGGGAGGACGCCGAGGCCGCCGGTGACCGGATCTATGCGATGGTCAAGGGCTCGGCGGTGAACAACGACGGCGGCGGCAAGGTCAGCTTCACCGCGCCTGGCCGGTCGGGCCAGGTGCGGGTGATCCGCCGGGCGCTGCGGGTCGCCGACGTCGAGCCGGGCTCCATCCAGTACGTCGAGGCCAACGGCAGCGGCACCCTGATGGGGGACTCGATCGAGGTGGCCGCCCTGGAGGAGGCGTACGGCGCCTCCGGGGCGGGATGGGCGATCGGCTCGGTCAAGCCGAACGTCGGCAACCTCGACACCGCCTCCGGCGTCACCTCGTTGATCAAGGCGGTCCTCGCCGTCCACCACGGCGAGCTGCCGCCGTCGATCCACTACCGCAAGCCCAACCCGCAGACCTCCCTCGACCGGGGGCCGTTCCGCGTCAACGACCTGCTGCGGGACTGGCCCGAGACGGCCGGGCCGCGCCGGGCCGCGGTCAGCTCGTTCGGCGTCGGCGGCACGAACGCGCACGTCGTCCTCGAACAGGCGCCGCCGACCGTGCCGGCCGGTGCGGAACCGCAGGCGGTGCTGCTCACCGTCTCCGCGGCCGGCCCCGAGGCGCTCGCCGCCGCCACCGGCCGGCTCGCCGCACACGTCGGGAGCCACCCCGAGCAGTCCCTCGCCGACATCGCCTACACCGGCCAGGTCGGCCGCCGGGCGCTGCGCCACCGGGCCGTCGTGGTGGCCGCCGACCACGACGAGGCGGTCCGCGCGCTGTTCGCCGTCGGCACCGGGGAGGCGACGCCGGAGGGCGCCACGGTCGCGTACGCCTTCCCCGCCACCTGCCCCGACCTGGCCGCGCTGTGCGCCGCGCTGCCCCGGCTGCGGGCGGAGGTCGAGCGGGTGGCCGGTGAGCTGGGCGTCGACCCGGACGCCGGCGCGGCGGGTGCCGACGCGGCCACCGTCACCGGGCAGCTCGCGCTCGCCCGACTGCTGGCCGCCTGCGGCGTGTCCCCGGTCGCCGCCCACGGCGACGGGGCGGGTGCGCTCACGGCCGCCGTCGTCGACGGCCGCTGGACGGTGGCGGAGGCGGGCCGCGCGCTGCGCGCCGGCACCCGGCCGCCGGCACCGGCCGGGGCCCCGGCGGAGGCCGACGTGACGCTGGTCGTCGGGCCGGCCGAGGCGTCCCCGCTGGCCCTGACCGGCGACGGCGGCGACCTGCGCGCGCTGCTGGGCGCGCTCGGTGAGCTGTGGCGCCGGGGCGTCGAGGTGGACTGGGCCGCCCTGCACGAGGGCGCGTCCCGGCGGCGGGTCGGCCTGCCGACGTACCCGTTCCAGCGGTCCCGGCACTGGATCGACCCGGTGGCCGTGGCACCGGTCTCCGGCCCGCAGACGGCGGCCCCGACCGCCGACACCGCAGCAGCCACCGGCTCGGTCCTGGAGGAGGCGGTGGCCGCCGTGTGGCGGCGCCGGCTCGGGGTGGACCGGATCGGGCCGCACGACTCGCTGCTGATGCTCGGCGCGGACTCGCTCAACGCCGCCCGGACGCTGCGGGACCTCGCGCAGGCCTTCCACGTCGACCTGCAACTCGGCGTGTTCCTGGAGACGCCCACCGTCGCCGCCCTCGCCGAGGTGATCGACGGCAAGCTGCGCGAGGCGCAGGAGATCCGGGCCGCGCTCGCCGCGGTCACCGAAGAGGGAGCGTGAGGCGTGCCCGACGTCAGCTTCATCACCGTGGTGCCACGGGTCCGGGACCTGAACACGTACGCGGACACCGCGATGTCGGTCGTCCGCCGGACCGACGCGGCGGACCTCGACGGCGTGCTCATCTTCACCGGCAGCGGCGCGGTGCTCGACCCCTGGATCCTGGCGACCGCCGCGGCGGCCGGCACCACCCGGCTCAGCCCGCTGGTGGCGGTGAACCCCGTCTACCAGCACCCGTTCACGGCGGCCCGGATGGTCGCCTCGCTCGGCCTGCTCTACCAGCGGCGGATCGACCTGAACCTGATCACCGGCACCGCCCTGAGCGACCTGGATGCGCTCGGCGACCGGCTGGAGCACGACGACCGGTACGCGCGGCTCGCCGAGTACGTCGAGGTCATGATGGGGGTGCTGGGCAGCCGCCGCCCGTTCAGCTTCGACGGGCGGTTCTACCAGGTGTCCCGGTTGCAGCTCGCGCCCGGGCTGCCCGCGCACCTGCTGCCCCGGCTGTTCGTCGCGGGGCAGTCGCCGGCCGCCCGCGAGGTGGCCGACCGGGTGGGCGCGACGAGCATCCAGATGCTCACGGCGGGCCGGCCCGACGCGGGCGCGGCACCGGCCGGCGCGCTGAACTTCGGGCTGCTGACCCGGGCGACGGCGGAGGAGACGGAGCGGGCTGCCGCGGCCCGCTTCCCGGATGACCCGGACGGCGCGAAGATCACCGCGGTCACCATGACCAACACCGACTCGGTCTGGAAGCAGCGGCTGTTCGCCGAGGCGGAGGCCGGCCACGGCGCCGTGACCGTCGATCCGGCGTACCGGCTCGCGCCGTTCCGCTCCGGTCAGGCCGACGGGCCGTACCTGGTGGCCGACCACGCCGGGGCCGTCGACCGGCTGCTGGCCATGATCCGGGCCGGGGTGCACACCTTCGTGCTGGACACCCCCGCCGACGACGAAGACTTCCACCACCTCGCACAGGTCGTCCGGACCGTCCGGGACCGACTGCGCACGGACTCCACCGAGGGAGCGCGATGAACCAGCCCTTCGCCAGCCACGACCTGGTCCACGCCCGTCCCAACCTGGCGCTGGAACCGCTGGTCCACCGGTACTACGCCTGGCTGAACCTGGTCTCGCCGGTGCCGGCGGCGATGAACTTCGCCAAGCTGCACGTGCCGCTGCTGCGCTCGTTCCTCGACGCGCCGGCGCTGCACCGGCGCTCGGCCCGGGACCCGAAGCTGCGCGGCGGCATGTTCGTCGACCTGGAGGACGACCAGCTCGACGGGGTGTCCGACCTGGCGACCCGGCTCGCCGACGGGCCGATGCCGGAGCTGTCGGCGGCGATGGACGAGCTGACGGTCAACCTGGAGAAGCTCGCCGACGGGTTCGACCTGACGCCCCGGTACGGCGAGATCCCGCCGGCCCTGCGCGGCTACGTCGAGCTGGTCTACGACCTCAACGACCACGCCCGGATCCGGCTCGCGGAGCGGATGCTCTACCGGTCGCGGCACTTCGACGAGACCGCCCACTCGGTGGACCTGTCGCTGGCCACCGGCGACGAGCGGCCCTTCGCGATGACCACCCCCCGGTTCCCCGGCAACGGGCACGTGCAGGCCACCATGCCGCTGCGCGACCCCCGCATCGATCTGCTCTTCTCCACCATGACCACGGCCCGGCCCTTCGGCGAGCTGCGCGAGGCGTTCGACGTGTCGGACGCCGACCTGGCGACGTTCAGCGGATTGTTCTCCGCCGAGCCGGGCGGGAGCCCGGACCGCAACCTGGACGGCCCCGGGCTGCGGGTGCGCTACTTCGGGCACGCCTGCGTGGTGGTGCAGTCCGGCCCGGTCACCGTGATGACCGACCCGTTCCTGTCCGACGCCCTGGGCGACGGCGACCGGTACGCCTACGCCGACCTGCCCGACGTCATCGACTACGTGCTGATCACGCACGGGCATCAGGACCACCTCGAACTGGCCACCCTGCTGAAGCTGCGGCACCGCATCGGCACGGTGGTCGTCCCGAAGACCGCCGCCGGGGCGTTGCAGGATCCGTCGCTGCGGCTGTGCCTGGAGGCGCTCGGCTTCCCCAACGTGGTCGACGTGGAGCCGGGGGAGACCATCGAGCTGCCCGACGGCCAGATCGTGGTCTGCCCGTTCGTCGGCGAGCACTGCGACCTCGACATCGCCGCGAAGGTCACCTACTCGGTGCGCACCGGCGGGAAGAACCTCTACTTCGGCGCGGACAACCGCTGCGTGGACCCGGCGCTGTTCGGCCACATCCACGACATGATCGGCGACGTCGACATGGCCTTCCTCGGTATGGAGTGCGACGGCGCACCCCTGTCCTGGATGTACGGCCCGCTCTTCTCCCGGCGGATCGACCAGAAGATGAGCCGCAGCCGCAAGCTCAACGGCTCCGACGCCGTCGAGGCGATGGGCATCGTGCGGCGGCTGCGGGCCCGGCAGGCGTACGTGTACGCGATGGGTCGCGAGCCCTGGCTGGTGTTCGTCATGGCGACGAACTACACCGACGACTCGTACCAGCTCAAGCAGATGGCGGAGTTCTTCCAACGGTGCACCGACCTCGGGGTGCCGGCGCGGGAGCTCTACGGACGGGCCGACCTGGTATGAGCCGCACCTGGACCTGCCGTTCGCAGTACGTGGCCACCCGCGACGGCACCCGGCTGGCCGCGTACGTCTTCCGGCCGGTCGGCCAGCGCGACCCGGCGCCCGCCGTCTGGGCCCACGACCGCTACCACCAGGTGTCGCCGCGCCCCGGGCGCGACGACTTCCTGGCGGTGGTGCGGGCCGAACTGGCGGACGTCGACCTCACCGACATCGAGGACCTCGGGGTGGCCGAGGTGGCCCCCGGGGAGGTGACGCTGCGGGCCTTCCCGGTCGCGCAGCGGCTGCTGGCCCGGGGCTACGTCGTGGTGGTGGTGGACAGCCGGGGCAGCGGCGCGTCGTTCGGCACCAGCGACGGCCCGTTCGCCACGGTCGAGGCGACCGACACGTACGACGTCACCGAGTGGATCGCCGCGCAGCCGTGGTGCGACGGCCGGGTCGGCATGTTCGGCCGCTCCTACCTCGGGGTGTCGCAGTACCTGGCGGCCAGCACCGCCCCGCCGCACCTGGTGGCGATCTTCCCGCAGATGGCGTTGTTCGACCTGTACCGCTTCGCCTGGGACGGCGGGGTGTTCCGCGACGACTTCGCCCGCGCCTGGGGCGAGGACGTCCGCGAGCTCGACCTGCGGGGTCCGGTCGCGCCGCTCGACGACGACCCCGACGGCCTCCTGCTGGCCGCCGCCCGCGCCGAGCACGTGGCGAACCGGGACGTCCGGACCATGTTCGCCGGCCTGCCCGAGCGTGGGTCCCGGCTGCCCGACACCGGCGAGGCGGCGTACCTGACGCGCAGCCCGTCGGCGCTGCTGGAGGCGATCAACGCCTCCGGGGTCGCCGTCTACCACCTCGGCGGGTGGCACGACGTCTGGGCGCGCGACGCGACCGAGTGGGCGCGCCGGCTGACCGTGCCGCACCGGGTGGTCATCGGCCCCTGGGCGCACACCGGTGGCCTGCTGGGCGGGGCCGGCTACAACCTGGCCGACGAGCACCTGCGCTGGTTCGACCACTGGCTGCGCGGCCGGGACACCGGCGTCATGGACTCCCCGGCCGTCCGGTACCACGTCATGGGTGCCGACACGTGGCGTACCGCCCGGTCCTGGCCGCCGGAGCCGGCGAGCAGCGGGACGTGGCACCTCGGCCCGGCCGGCGAGCTGGGCCCGGAGCCCCGGGCGGGCGAGGCCCGCCGCTACGAGGTGGACTACGCCACCACGTCCGGCAAGACCACCCGGTGGGCCAGCGGCTACGGCTCGCCCTTCCAGCGGCCGGACCTCACGGACAACGACACCCGGGCGCTGTGCTGGACCTCCGCACCGCTGGCCGAGGCGGTCGACCTGGTCGGCGCCCCGGTGCTGCGGGTGTCCGTCCGGGTCGACGACGGGCCGGCCGACGTCTTCGGCTATCTCGAAGCGGTGGCCCCCGACGGCACCTCGCTCTACGTCACCGAGGGCTGCGGCCGGGTCGACGGGGCGGAGGACTCCCGGCTGGAGATCGAGCTGCACCCGATCGCGTACCGGTTCGCGGCGGGCGACCGGATCCGGCTGGCCGTCACCGGGGCGGACGCCGACAACGCGCTGACGGTGGTCCGGGACGTCGCGCCGGTGCTGACGGTGCGGCAAGACGCCGAGGCCGCCCCGACGCTGGAACTGCCCCGCGCGGTGCTGCCCGGACAGCGGGACCCCGACGCCGGCACGGCCCCGCTGTCGGTGGCGCAGCGGGCGATCTGGCTGGCCGAACAGGCCGGCACGAGCGGGGCGGCGTACCACCTGGACGCGGCGGTCGAGCTGACCGGGCCGGTGGACACGGGCGCGTTGCACGCGGCGGTCGACGAGATCGTCCGCCGGCACGAGGCGTTGCGGACGACCATCGTCGAGATCGACGAGGAGCCGGCCCAGCGGATCCATCCGCCGGCGCCGCTGACCATCGCGCGGCTGGACCTCGGTGACGCGCCCGTGGAGGGCTGGGCGAACGACGAGCGGGTGACCGGGTTCCGCGACCGCCGCTGGGACCTCGGCCGGGAGTGGCCGATCCGGGTCGCGACCGTGTCGCTGCCCGCCGGCCGGACGGCGCTGCTGCTGGTGGTCCACCACGTGGCCGCCGACCCGACCGCCGCGGAGATCTTCTTCGCCGAGTTGGCCCGGCTCTATCCCGGGTACGCGGGCGGCGAGCCGGTCCGGCTGCCGGACGTGCCGTGCCAGTACGCGGACGTGGCCCGTCAGCAGCAGGCCGAGCTGGCCGGGCCCGGCATGGCCGACCAGCTCGCGCGGTGGCGGCGGTACCTGGACGGCGCCCCGCAGGTGATCAGCCTGCCGACGGACCGGCCCCGGCCGCCGGTCCTCGACCACCGGGGCGGATCGGTGCGGTTCACCGTCGACGACGCGCTGGCCGCCCGGGTCGTGACGGCCGCCGCCGCCGCGCGGACCAGCCCGTTCACCCTGCTGACCGCCGCGTTCGCCCGCACCCTGAACGCGTACGGCGCGGGCGACGACCTGCTGATCGGCACGCCGAGCCTGCAACGTGACGACGAGTCGACCCGCGACCTGATCGGCTGCCTGGTCAACCTGCTGCCGTTGCGGGTCCGGGTCGACTCCGACGCCACCGTCGCCCAGTACCTGCACGACGTGCGCGGCTCCGTGCTGTCCGCGCTGGAGCTGCGCCGGGTGCCCTTCGACACGCTGGTCGGCGAGCTGCGGCCGCGCCGCGATCCGGCTGTCTCCACCCTGGTGCAGGTGTCCGTCCGGTTCGGCCGGGCGGTGCCGGACCGGTTCCGGCTGGGGCCGGTCGAGGCGGTCCGGTGGGAACCGCCGGAGTGGACCTCGGCGAAGTACGACCTGGCGCTGGCCGTGAACCAGGTCGGCGCCGACCGGATGGTGGGCAGCCTCGACTTCCGGACCGCCCTGTTCGACCGGGCCACGGTCCAGCGGATCCTCGACTCGTTGCTGACCGTGCTCGACCAGCTCGTCGGCGACCAGGAGCGGCAGGTGGGCGAGCTGGCTGTCCTGCCCCGGCGGGAGCTGCGTACCCTGCTCGACGGCTGGAACCCGGCCCGGCTGCCGGACACGTTGGTCGGGCAGGGCGACCTGCCGGCCGTGGCCCGCTGCTACGTCCTCGACGACCGTGCCCGGCCCGTGCCGGTGAACACCCCCGGGCGGCTGTGGGTCAGCGGAGCCGGCGACGTCGCCGACCCGTACGCCGGCACGCCGGACGCCCGGATGCGCGACACCGGGGCCACCGCGCGGTGGACCTCGGCGGGGCACCTGGAACTGGTGCCACCCGCCACACCGCCGGGTGCCGCCGCCCCCGATCAGCCGGTCGCGGCGACGGCGACCGTGGCCGCGGCCGCCGCGGAGCCGACCGACGACGGCCGGGCCGAGGTGCGCGACCGGCTCGGGCAGATCTGGGCCGCCCTGCTCAAGGTCGACGACGTCGGTCCCGCGGACGACTTCTTCGACCTGGGCGGCGACTCGCTCTTCGCGATCCGCCTGATCAGCCGGATTCGCAAGGCGTACCAGGTCCGGCTCTCCCTGCAGGACGTGTTCGCCGCACCGACCCTGGCCGAGCAGGTCGACCTGGTCTGCGAACGGCGGACGCCGTGACCGGGCCGGTCTTCTATCCCTGGTCCGCCCAGGAGGAGATCGACCCGGTCCGCATCGCCGGCGGCGCGGGCAGCTGGTTCTGGGACGACCAGGGCAACCGGTGGCTCGACCTGCACGCCCAGCTCGGCAACCTGCACCTGGGCCACCAGCACCCGGCCCTGGTGGCGGCGGTGACGGAGCAGGCCGGGCGGATGTGCACGATCGCGCCGTCGTTCGCGGTCGACATCCGCGACGAGGCGGCCCGGGCGATCGTCGAAGTGGCACCGGGCGACCTGGAGACGGTGCTGTTCACCACCGGCGGCGCGGAGGCCGTGGAGCACGCGGTGCGGATGGCGCGGGTGGTCACGGGGCGGCCGAAGGTGCTCGCCGCCTACCGGTCCTACCACGGTGCCACGGCGGGGGCGCTGGCGCTGACCGGCGATCCCCGCCGGTGGCCGGTGGACACGGCCAGCGGCGGCGCGGTGCACTTCCTGGGCCCGTACCCGTACCGCAGCGAGTTCCACGCGACGGATGCCGCGCAGGAGGGCGAGCGGGCGCTGGAGCACCTGCGCCGGCTCGTCGGCTACGAGGGGCCGGAGACGATCGCCGCGATCCTCGTCGAGCCGGTGGTGGGCAGCAACGGCGTGCTGGTGCCGCCGGACGGATACCTGGCCGGCGTGCGTCGGCTCTGCGACGAGAACGGCATCCTGCTGATCGCCGACGAGGTGATGACGGGCTTCGGCCGGTGCGGCCGCTGGTTCGCCGGTGACCTGTGGGGCGTGGTGCCCGACCTGATGACCTTCGCCAAGGGGGTCAACTCCGGCTACGTGCCGGTGGGCGGGGTGCTGCTGTCCCGCGCGGTGGCCGCCCACTTCGCGCACCGCCGCTACCCCGGTGGACTCACCTACTCCGGGCACCCGCTGGCCTGTGCCTCGATCGTGGCGGCGCTGCGGGTGCTGCGGGAGGAGAACCTGGTCGAGCGGGCGGACGCGCTCGGCCGGGAGGTGGTGGGCCCGGCCCTGGCCGCGCTGGCCGACCGCCACCCGATCGTCGGCGACGTGCGCGGCGTCGGCCTGGCCTGGGCCGTCGAACTGGTCCTGGACCGGGCGACCCGCGAGCCGCTGGCGCCGTACGCGGCCCCGGGCACGCTGGCGCCGGAGATGGCCGCGCTCCTGGGGGCCTGCAAGCGGCAGGGTGTCTGGCCGCTGGCGGCGGGCAACCGGCTGCACCTGTTCCCCCCGTTGACCATCACGGAGGAGGAACTGACCGCCGGGATCGACGGGATCGACCGGGCCCTGTCCGCGGTGGCCGAACGGTGACGAGAGGAGCATGACGATGGCGCAGACGGAGACGACCGACACCTGGCGGGTCGTGGTCAACGACGAGGAGCAGTACTCGGTCTGGCCGGAGGGCCGCGACAACCCGCCGGGCTGGCGCGACGAGGGCTACGTGGGGCCGCGGGCCGGGTGCCTGGAGCACATCGGGTCGGTGTGGACGGACATGCGTCCGCTGAGCCTGCGCCGGGCGATGGGGGAGGCCGCGCGGTAGCGGGCGGTCGGGGCCGGGCCGCGCGGGGCACCCGTCGGCCGGCCCGACCACGCATCCGGTGGACTGATATCACCGTTCGTGAGCGGAAGGCGGCGAGCGGTGATTTTTCGCGTCGGCGTTCGGAATGGGCGACGAAAATGCGGGGGTTGTGCCGCGGGGGAACAAATACTAGCGTCTGTACACAGTGGACCCCGGCGGTTCCGGATGGGAGTCTAAGATGCGCGCTAACTGCTACACGGCAACGACCCTGGTTGACGTCGACCTCGTTGTGCGGCCCCGCAAGAGCCGCCTCGCCTGATAGCTGAAAACGGGGGCTCCAGCCTCTGTGGCAATTCTGGTACGACCCTCCTGAAAACACGCCTGCCGGAACGTCGGTAGGTGGTCTTGTTAGATTGCAAATTAGTCAGGTTATTTGGCCCGCCGGGGCCACCTATTCGTTCGGGGATTCAGGTGCGGGACTATTTCGAGACGAGCGAGCACCAGGAATACCTGTGCCGCCTCGACGGTAGGGTCGATCCCGCGATGCTCACGACCCAGGCGTGTTACCGCCTCGATGGTGACCTCGACGTCGACGCGGTGCGCCGGGCCGTCAGCCTCCTGGGCGAGGCACACTCGTTGCTGCGTCGGGCGTTCGACGAGCGGGACGGGTTCGTGGTGCTGCGCGACGGCGGCGGCCGGGCCGACCTGGAGGTCGTCGAGGTCACCGACGACCGGGCGGCCGTCGACTGGTGCCAGGCCGCCCTGCGCCGTCCGCTGGACCTGTGGTCCGGGCCCTGCTGGGCGGTCTCGCTGGCCCGGACCGGCACCGGAAGCGCCTACCTGCTGCTACGCGCCCACACGGCACTGCTGGATCACCAGTCCCTGGACCTGCTTGTCGACGACCTGGCGGTCCTCTACCGGGCCGAACTGGACGCCGGCGCGGCCCGGCTGCCCGCCGCCGAGGCGGTCGACGATGTCCTGGACCGGCTCTTCGAACTCGGCGAGGAACAGGCGGACGACGACCTCGGCTGGTGGCTCGACACGTTCAGCCGGCTCGACCCGGTCGAGACGGGGGCCGACCTTCTCGACCCCTTCGACGCGTCGCCCGACGCCCCGGCCACGGCCCTCGGGGGCCACCTGGTGGAGGCCCACCTCCCGTCCGGCGAGATCGTGCCGGCGATCCGCCGGCTGCGGGTCTCCCCGTTCGCCGCGTACACCGCGGCCCTGCTCGGCGCGGTGGGGGAGCCCGCCAGCACCCGATCCTTCCGGGTGGCGTTCGTGGTGGACATGCGTTCGTTCCTCGACTGCGAACGAGTCGTCGGCCAGCTCAGCCAGGCCTCGGTGCTCAGGGTCGACGTACCGGCCGGGATCGGGCTCGCCGACCTCAGCCGCCGGGTCGCCAATCAGGCCGCCGAGTCGCTGGGCCACCAGGCGGTGCCGTTCGAACGGGTCGTGGTCGAGCTGAAGCGGCGGGGGGTGCCGGTGCACCTGCTGGCGCCGCTCTCGGTCAACTTCTCCGTGCTGCGCGTGGTCGACTGGCCCGGCGCGGAGGCCGGGGTGATCGAGCTGGACAGGGCCACGGGGGCGGACGACACCGGGCTGGGCGGCTACTTCGACCAGCTCGACGGCGAGGGCCGGCTACGGATCAGGTTGTCTGCCGCCGCCGGTTCCCACAGCGCCGGTCGGGCTGCCGAGCTGCTGGCCGCGACCCGGCGGCACCTGGAGGCTGGGCTGGCGGTACCGGACCGGCCACTCGCGGCCACCGTCCCCACCAGCTGACGACGGAGGCCGCTGCCCGACCCCGCCCCGAGGCGGTCCCGTGGCCGTCGCCAGCGGTCGCACCGCGAGCGACGGCCGGGGCGCCGCCGCTCACCGGCCGTCCAACGCCCGGGCCAGCCACTCGGCGATCCGTTCCACCGTGGGCCGCCGCAGCAGTGAGTAGTGGTCGCCTTCGTACTCGTGGACGGTGGTCCGGGCGCCGGCGTACCGCTGCCAGCGTGGTTGCCAGCGCGGCGACGCGGTGGCCTGGACGAGCGTCACCGGCAGCTCCGCGCCCTCCGGGTGGTAGCCGGCAACGGCGGTCACGTGCCGGGCGAAGGTCTCCACCCGGCGGCGCACCTCGCGCACCGGCAGCGCCACCGGGGTCACCCCGGCCTCCACCAGCCACCGGCGCAGCAGCATCGTCTGCTCCTCGACCGGCAGCGCGGCGAGCGTCGCGGCCGTCGGCGCGGCATGCTCCCGGCCGAGCGACGCCGCGAGGTCCGCAGCGAACCGGGCCGCCACCGCGGCGGCGCCGGTCGCGTCGGCCGGGCGTGCCTGCCCGGGCGCGGTGTCCACGACCACCAGCAGGTCGACCGCGCGCCCGGCCCGCACCAACTGGCGCGACATCTCGTACGCGAGCAGCCCGCCCATCGACCAGCCGAACAGCCGGTACGGCCCGGCCGGCCAGCGGGCGACGACCTCGGCCAGGTACGACTCGGCGAGCGCGTCGACGGAGTCACCGGTGGCGTCGGCGGTCGACTCGATGCCGACCAGGTGGTGCGCGGGCAGCAGCCGGGCGAGTTCGGCGTACGCGCCGACGGTGCCGCTGACCGGATGCGGCAGCAGCAGCGGCGGCCGATCCGTCGGCCCGCCGAGGTGCACCAGCGCGCAGGGCGCCGCCCCGCCAGGCCGGTGGCGCACCACCGGTCGTGGGGGCACCGCCGTCCCGGTGCTGGCCGGCATCGGTTGCCGCACCGGCAGCGCGTCGAGGGCGATCTCCGGATCGTCGGCGACGGCGCTCAGCAACGCGGTGAAGTCGTCGGCGACCGCGGCCATGTCGGCCGGGTCGAACAGCTCGTCGCGCCAGGTCCAGGCCGCCACGAGCCCGCCGGATTCGCCGGTCAGGACGTCCAACTGCACGTCGAACTTCGCGGTGCCGGTGTGCACGTCGATCCAGGCGGTGGTCAGGCCGGCGAGCCGGGGCGGTGGCGCCGGCCGGCCCTCCACGCTGAACGCGAACTGCGAGAACGGCATTCGCCCCGGCAGCCGCGCCGGCCGCACCTCCTCCACGATCCGTTCGAAGGGCGCCGCCAGGTGGGCGTACGCGTCGAGGGTCAGGCCCCGGACCCGGTCGACCACCTCGGCGAAGGTCGGGTTGCCGGTCAGGTCGGCGCGGAGCACCACGGTGTTGACGAAGTATCCGATCCGGCTCTCGTCGGCCTCGCTCGTCCGGCCCGTCGTCGGCGACAGCACGGCCACGTCGCCGCTGCCGGTGCGCCTGGACAGCAGCACCAGGTACGCGGCAAGCAGCGTCATGAACGGGGTGGCCCGCCGGCTCCGGCCGAGCCGGGTCAGGGCGGCCGTCACGTCCCGGTCGAGCGGGACGTCCAGCCGCCGCCCGGCGGTGAGTTCCCGGGCGGCCCGGTCGCGGACACCCGGCAGGTCCAGGTCGGGCAGGCCGGCCAGCTTGCCCTGCCAGTAGGCCAGCGCCTCGGCCAGGTCCTCCGCGTCGGGGACGTCGTCCGCCTCGTCGTCATCGGCCTCGTCGGGCTCCGCCGGGTCGAGGTCCGGCACCCGCCCCGCCCGCAGCGCGTCGTACGCCGTGGCGAGGTGCTCCCAGAAGACCGCGCGGGATCCGCCGTCGAAGACGATGTGGTGCACGGTGACCGCGAGCAGGTGTTCCCCGGGCCCGCACCGGACCACCACCGCCCGCAGCAGCGGGCCGGCGGCCAGGTCGAACAGCTCGTCGTGGGCCCGCGTCAGCTCCTGTCGCACCCGCTCGTCGCGGGTCGCGGCGTCGGTCGCAACCAGGTCGACGACCGGTACCGGCACGGGCGTCGACGGACCGATCCGCACGACGACCTCGTCGTCGACCATGGCGAAGGTGGCCCGGAGCAGGTCGTGCCGGTCCGTGACCGCGGTGAGCGCGCCGCGCAGGGCCGGCAGGTCCAGCTCGCCGGTCAGCCGCACCACCGTCAGGATGTGGTACGCGGTGCTGGTCGGCTCCAGCTGCTGGAGGAACCACAGCTGCCGCTGGGCGATGGTCGCGGGGCTGGCGGGTGCGGCGGGCAGGCGCTCGTGCAGCAGCCGCACCAGGAGCTGCCGGTGTTCCTGGGCCGACCAGCCGGGCGGCGGCCGCAGCAGCGCGGCGACGGGGTCGGGTGACGGACCGCTCATCGCGGTGCTCCTGTCCTGTCGTACGGCTGGTCGGGCCGGCTGGCGGCGGCCAGCGCCCGCCGGGCCTCGTCCTCGGTGAGTGCGGCGACGGCCTCGCGCAGGACGGCCACGCTGTCCACCCAGCCGGGGCGGCGCTCCACGCGGCGCAGCTCGCCGGCCAGGCCGGCGATGGTCGGGTCCCGGAACAGCGCCGCGACCGGCAGTTCGACCTCGAACGCGGCGCCGGCCTGCGCGGTCACCTGGGTGGCCAGCAGGGAGTGCCCGCCGAGGGCGAAGAAGTCGTCGTGCACGCCGATGCCCGCGCCGGTGGTGCCGAGGACCGTCGCCCAGATCTCGGCGAGCTGCCGCTGCACGGTGTCAGCGGGCGGCGCCGAGTGGGTGGTGGTGTCGGGTGTGGGGAGGGCGGTGCGGTCGATCTTGCCGTTGCGGGTGAGGGGGAAGTGGGGGAGGGCGATGATGCTGTGGGGGACG
>NZ_JBEYVB010000016.1:142208-142650 GCF_040643815.1 Micromonospora sp. NPDC047074 | reverse complement strand
CAGGTCGGGCAGGGGCAGGTGCTGGGGTACGTGGGCAGCACCGGCAACTCCACCGGCCCGCACCTGCACTTCGAGATCCGGCGCAACGGCGCGGTGTACAACATCGCCCCGGCGTACGCCTGCGGCGGCACCGTCACCAAGAACGCCCCGATCAACCTCCCGTTCGCGGACCTGGCACCGGTCGGCGCGGTCCC
Organism: Micromonospora sp. NPDC047074; assembly: GCF_040643815.1. Classification (NCBI taxonomy): domain Bacteria; kingdom Bacillati; phylum Actinomycetota; class Actinomycetes; order Micromonosporales; family Micromonosporaceae; genus Micromonospora; species Micromonospora sp. NPDC047074. The sequence continues at coordinate 142,456 of NZ_JBEYVB010000016.1, read as the reverse complement.
CGAGCGGTTCGCGTTCGTGAACTCGGCCGGGGTGCTGTACGCGAAGGACGGCGCGTACTCGCCGTGGCGGGCCGTCAACGCGGGTGGGGCGACGAAGGTGGCGTTGGGCGGTAACTGGATCGGCTGGTTGCAGGGCGGCAACTTCTATGCGAAGGACGGGGTGTACGGGGAGTGGTTGACGCTGGCCGGGGGTGGTCAGGTGCGGGACATCGCGGTCAGTGGCAACCGGTTCGCGTTCGTGAACTCGG
>NZ_JBEYVB010000016.1:0-142111 GCF_040643815.1 Micromonospora sp. NPDC047074 | reverse complement strand
TGTTGTTCGCGAAGGATGGTGCGTACTCGTCGTGGCAGGCGGTCAATGCGGGTGGGGCGACGAAGGTGGCGTTGGGCGGTAACTGGATCGGCTGGTTGCAGGGCGGCAACTTCTACGCCAAGGACGGGGTGTACGGGGAGTGGTTGACGCTGGCCGGGGGTGGTCAGGTGCGGGACATCGCGGTCAGTGGCAACCGGTTCGCGTTCGTGAACTCGGCGGGGGTGTTGTTCGCGAAGGATGGTGCGTACTCGTCGTGGCAGGCGGTCAATGCGGGTGGGGCGACGAAGGTGGCGTTGGGCGGTAACTGGATCGGCTGGTCGCAGGGCGGCAACTTCTACGCCAAGGACGGGATCCACGCCGAGTGGCTGACCATGGCCGGGGGCGGACAGGTCACCGACATCGCGGTCGGCAGCAACGGCTGGTTCGCGTTCGTCGGCAGCGGGAACTTCTTCGCCAAGCAGGGCCCGTACGCCGGGTGGCTGACCATGGGCAGCGGCGGGCAGGTCAGCGCCATCGCGCTCACCACCTGACGAGCTGGCCACCGTCAACGGGGCGGTGGGAGCACGGACGCGCTCCCACCGCTCTCCGGGGCAGCCGGTCGGGTTTGCCGGTAGCCGGAAGCGGAGACATTAGGCCGGCATGGCGGACAGGTGGTACTCCGAGGCGGTCGTCTACTGCCTCGACATCGACACGTACGCGGACTCCGACGGCGACGGGGTCGGTGACATCCGGGGACTGATCGGCCGGCTGGACTACCTCGCCAGGCTGGGCGTGACCTGCCTCTGGCTGCACCCCATCCACCCGTCGCCCAACCGCGACGACGGCTACGACGCCACCGACTTCTACAACGTCGACCCGCGCTTCGGCACCCTCGGCGACTTCGCGGAGCTGCTGCACCAGGCGCAGAACCGCGGCATCCGGGTGATCATCGACCTGGTCGTGAACCACACGTCGAACGAGCACCCGTGGTTCCAGTCCGCCCGCTCCTCGCCCGACTCGCCGTACCGCGACTGGTACGTGTGGGCGGACCACGAGCCGAGCGACCGGCACCAGGGCATGGTCTTCCCCGGCGAGCAGCACGAGACGTGGACCTACGACCGGACCGCCAAGGCCTGGTACTACCACCGGTTCTACAAGTTCCAGCCGGACCTCAACTTCTCGAACCCCGAGGTCCGCGCGGAGATCAAGAAGATCGTGTCGTTCTGGCTCCAGCTCGGCGTCTCCGGCTTCCGGATGGACGCCGTGCCGTTCATCATCGAGCTGACCGAGCCGGGCAACCCGGACTCGCCGAAGGACTTCGAGTTCCTCACCGAGCTGCGCCAGCACGTGCAGTGGCGCCGGGGCGACGCCGTCCTGCTCGCCGAGGCCAACGTCGAGCCCGACCAGCTACCGACCTTCTTCGCCGACAGCGGCGGCTCGGGCAACCGGCTGCACATGCTCTTCGACTTCATGCTCAACGGGCGGCTGATGCTGGCCCTGGCCCGGCAGGACCCGGAGCCGATCATCGAGGCGCTGCGGGACACCCCGGCGCTGCCCGAGGGTGGGCAGTGGGCCACCTTCCTGCGCAACCACGACGAGATCGACCTCTCCCGGCTCACCGCCGAACAGCGCAACCAGGTGTACGCGGAGTTCGGCCCCGACGAGAACATGCGCATCTACGACCGGGGCATCCGTCGCCGGCTCGCCCCGATGCTCGGCAACGACCGCCGGCGCATCGAGCTGGCGTACGCGTTGCAGTTCTCGCTGCGCGGCACGCCGGTGCTGCGCTACGGCGAGGAGATCGGCATGGGGGAGGACCTGTCGCTGCCCGGCCGGGAGGCGATCCGTACCCCGATGCAGTGGTCGTACCAGCCGAACGCCGGCTTCTCCACGGCGGACCCGGAGAAGCTGATCCGTCCGGTGATCGACAAGGGCGAGTTCTCGTACGAGAAGGTCAACGTCACCGCCCAGCGCAGCGACCAGAAGTCGCTGCTCGCCTGGTTCGAGCGGATGATCCGTACGCTTCGCGAGGCCCCCGAGGTGGGCTCGGGCTCGACCACCCACATCGACGTGGCGATGCCGCCCGGCGTGCTGGCGCACCGGGCCGACGGGCGGACCGGCACGATGGTCTTCGTGCACAACCTCGGCACCACCGACGCCGAGGTGGACCTCAGCATGCTGGAGCCGGAGGCGGACCTTCCGGTCGACGTCCTCGCCGACCGCAACTACGGCGACGTCGGCAAGCTGGACCGGCTCAAGGTGGCCGGCTACGGCTACCGGTGGATCCGCCTCTGCCGGGGTCGCGGCCTCTAGGCGGGCGTAGAGCTGACAATTTTCCCATCTTCTTCCGGGCAAAGCGTTGTCCGGCCGGCCGTCACGCATCTGTAACACGAGGGACCCACTCGAACAGGTGCGGCTCGGCGCCGGTACCCAGAGGGAGAGCAAGATGGGAAAACCAAGATCATTATGGGCGTCGGCAACGCGGTCGACGTTGCCGACGTCCGCTCGCGTCGCGCTGGCATCGGCGGTGGCCGGGGTTCTCGTCCTGGCCGGAGTGGTCGTCACCAGCCCGCAGGCCAGCGCGGCGACGGTGCCGGCGTTCCCGGGCGCCGCCGGGCCGGCGATGTACGCGACCGGCGGCCGGGGCGGGGACGTCTACCACGTCACCAACCTCAGCGACAACGCCAGCAGCCCGCAGCCCGGGTCGCTGCGGTACGGGATCAACAACGCGCCCAGCAGTGGGCGGACGATCGTGTTCGACGTGGCGGGCACCATCAAGCTGTCCCCTCCGGGCCGGCAGGGCTGGCTGTCGATCAGTAAGAGCAACCTGACGATCGCCGGCCAGACCGCGCCCGGCCCCGGCGTCACGATCATGGGCCAGGCGACCAAGGTCACCGGCGAGAACATCATCATCCGGCACCTGAAGTTCCGTCCCGGCAAGGACCAGGCCAATCCCGGATCGGCGACCAACGACGGGATCTGGATCACCGGCGACGACGTCATCGTCGACCACGTCTCGGTCAGCTGGCACGACGACGAGGGCATCAGCGCCAGCGACGGCGCCGGCCAGGTCACGGTGCAGTACGCCATCGTGTCCGACGGGTTGAACTACAACGGCCACAGCTACGGCGGCCTCATCGGCAGCGACGTGACCGGCTCGAACATCGCCTACCACCACAACCTGTTCGCCCACCACAAGAGCCGCCTGCCCCGGCTGGGCAACGAGGTCGGGGCGGTGAACAACGTCGAGTGGAGCAACAACGTCGTCTTCGAGGGCAAGGGCTACAGCGGCGCCAACCAGCTCGCCAACGCCAACTTCGTCGGCAACACCTATCTGCGGCACAACTCCAGCAACCCCGAGGTCTACACCGGGGCGACCGGGACCAGCGCATACATCTCGGGTAACAAGGTCGACTACGACGGTGACTCGAACCTGACCAACGGCGCCGACGCCGGCTGGAACCGCTTCACCAGCATCCCGAGCCAGCGGACCAGCCGCTTCAACGTCCCCAACATGACCAACGAGTCGGCGGGCGCGGCACTGACCAGGGTGCTGGACGGCGCCGGCGCGTTCTGGTGGGCGCGCGACGCCGTCGACACCCGGGTGGTCCGCGAGACCCGCTCCACCAGCGGAGCGGTCCCCAACGAGCCGAACTCCACCGAGTGGAACACCCTGTGGAACGCCCCCCAGGTGAACCGCTCCAGCGGATGGGACACCGACCGGGACGGGATGCCCGACGCCTGGGAGACCGCCAGCGGGCTGAACCCGGCCAGCGGCGACCACAACGGTGACGCGGACGGCGACGGCCACCGCAACATCGAGGAATACCTCGACTACGCCGCCCAGGGAAGCAAGGGGCTGCCGACCCCGCCGACGACCGTACCTCCCACCACGCCGCCGGCCAGCCCGACCCCGGCCCCCACGACGCCGCCGGCCAGCCCGACGCCGGCTCCCACCACGCCGCCCGCCAGCCCGACGCCGGCCCCCACGACGCCGCCGGCCGGTGGTGCCTGCGGCGCGGTCTACCGGACCACCAACTCCTGGGACGGCGGATACCAGGGCGAGGTGACGGTGACGGCTGGCAGCTCGGCCATCGACGGCTGGACGGTCAGGTGGACGCTCGCCAGCGGCCAGACCATCAGCCAGGCATGGAGCGGTCGCCTCACCACCAACGGTACGGCCGTCACGGTCGCCAACGAGTCCTACAACGGCGCGCTGGCGGCCTCGGCCTCGACCACGTTCGGCTTCCTCGCGAACGGCACCCCGACGACACCGACGCTGACCTGCACGAGCCCGTGACGAACGATCCCGCCGCCGTGCCGCCCACCGGGCGCGCGCGGCGGCGGGATCACCGACCGGTCACTCCCGCCAGCCGGCCAGCTCGACCCCCTTGGCGAGCTCGACCCGGAAGCCCATGGCGATCTCGCCGCTCTCGCCCGGCCCGAGCCGCAGCCGCCAGGTCAGCTCGCCCAGCTCGGTGCGCTCGGCCGGCGGCGGGACGAGGGTGGACTCCCGCACGACCACTGCCTCGTCGCGCGACACCGGGAGCTGGTCGCGGACCTCCACGGTCGCCGCCTGGGGCGTGTGGTTGGCGACGCTGATCCGGTACTCCACCTCCCGTCGCCGGGTCGAGCCGAGGGTGGCCCGGGTGTCGGCGCGCCGGCCCAGCTTCCGCTCCACCCGCACCCGGTCGTCCACCCCGAGCGCCAGCTCGGTCTCCTCGCCGGGCGCCCACGTCTTCAGCCGGGTGGCCGCGACGAAGTCGGCGCCGTGGAAGACCGCCGCCGGGCCGGGGAGCAGCGTGTGCGCCGAGGTGTTGCGGACCGTCGCGCGCAGGTGCGCCTCGGCCGCGCGGACCGGCACGGTCACGTGGTCCAGCCGGGCCGGCAACTCCAGCACGGCGATGGTGGCCCGGTACGCGCTGCCGTCCGCCGGCACGGCTACCGGGCGGGCCGGCCGGTAGGTGGCGGCCGTGACCCCCTGCTCGACCGTCGCCACGCTCTCCCGCACCTTGGGGCGCGGTGGGGCGGACCGGGGCGCGGCACCCGCTGCGGCGGCCGGCGCCGCGCCCGGCGACGGGGGCGGCGGCAGCGCACCGAAGCTCGCCGGCGCCATGGCCGGCATCGGCGGTGCCGGCCGGACCCGGTCGAGATACCAGGGCGACAGCTCGGGCACGCCGGTCGCCGCCGCCGGTCGGGCGGTCGAGAGCTGGAGTACGCACTCCGGCCAGTCCTCGCCGGTCTCCTGGCTGACCAGGCCGAACCAGGTGACGGTCATGGTGTCGTCGACCAGCCGCAGGTCGTAGGAGGGCTGCCAGCGGGCCCCGTCGACCAGGTAGGTCAGCTCCAGGTCCAGCTCGGCGTCGTCCGCGTCGACCGCCACGGTCACCTCGGCGGCCAGCCGGTCCGGCTCCCGCTTGCCGTCCGTGGCCTTCAGCTGCCGCTCGACGGCAGCCAGCTCCTCGGTCAGGTCGGTACGCCGCCGGGCCAGCCCGCGACGGCGGCTCTGCGAGTCGGCGAGCTGGCCGGCCACCGAGTCGGCGAAGGTGGCCACGTCGGTCGGTGCCGCCTTACCGGAGGCCAGCGCGCGGGCGTACGTGCCGCCGGCCCGCTCGGCCAGCTGGCCGATGAACTGCCCCCGCTGCGTCTCGACCTCGTCCGCGTCGTCGACCTCGGCCAGCTCGTCGGCCAGCTCCCGTTTACGTCGCTCCAGCTCGCGGACCTGCCCGTCGGTGCTGCGTGCCTGCCGCCACGTCGTCACCTCCACGCCGAGCACGGTGACCGCGCCCCGGCCGCCGACCCGCAGCGAGTCCCGCCGCAGGCCCAGTGGCAACGGTGCGATCCGGACCCGGTGCTCACCGGCGGCCAGGCGGGTGCTGCCCCGGCGGGTGACCCGGGCCCGGTCCGGGTAGACGGTGACGCCGACGACGGGGGCTTCGATCTCCACTGCGCTCACGGCGGCGAGAGTAGTCGTTCCGTGCCAACGACGCCGGTTGCCGGCGGTCCGCACGGGGCCGGCCCGGCGTACGCCTGGGTTAAGCTCCTTCGATCGAGCGCAAGTTACCGGGAGGTAGGAATGTCGGAGGAGCGGCGGGTCGCCATCGTGACGGGGGCGGCGCGGGGGATCGGGGCGGCCACCGCCCGGCGGCTGGCGGCCGACGGCCTCGCGGTCGCGGTGGTCGACATCGAGAGGTCGGCGACCAAGGAGACGGTGGACGCCATCGCCGCGGCCGGTGGACGGGCACTCGGTGTCGGCGCCGACGTGTCCGACCGGGCCCAGGTCGAGGCGGCGGTGGCGCGGGTCGCCACGGAGTTGGGCGCGCCCACCGTGCTGGTCAACAACGCCGGGGTGCTCCGCGACAACCTGCTGTTCAAGATGACCGACACCGACTGGGACACGGTCATGGGGGTGCACCTGCGCGGTGCGTTCCTGTTCAGCCAGGCCGCCCAGAAGCACATGGTCGAGGCGAAGTGGGGCCGGATCGTCAACCTGTCCAGCACCTCGGCGCTGGGCAACCGGGGCCAGGCGAACTACTCGGCGGCCAAGGCCGGCCTCCAGGGCTTCACCAAGACCCTCGCCATCGAGCTGGGCCCGTTCGGGGTGACCGTCAATGCGGTCGCGCCAGGCTTCATCGTCACCGACATGACCGCCGCCACCGCGGCCCGGATGAAGGTCGACTTCGAGGCGCTCCAGAAGCACGCCGAGTCGGAGATCGCGGTACGCCGCGTTGGCCGCCCCGAGGACATCGCCCACACCATCTCGTTCCTGGCCAGCGAGGGTGCGTCGTTCGTCTCCGGCCAGGTGATCTACGTAGCCGGCGGCCCCAAGGACTGACCCGAGATGTAAGGAAGGGCCCCTTCCTAACGCATAGCGTTAGGAAGGGGCCCTTCCTTACATCTCGGGCGGTGCTCGCCGGGGTCAGGCCGGGTCGTCCCGGGTGCGCCAGAGCCAGAGCAGGCCGAGCACCGGCAGGACCAGCGGGATGTAGCCGTACCCGCTGCCGAACCGCGACCAGACCGTCTCGTCGGGAAAGAGCCCCGGGTCGACGAGGCTGAGGATCCCGACGCCGACGACCCCGGCCAGCTCCACCGCGCAGCACGCCAGGGCGACGCGTCGGCCGGCGGCACCCGCCCGGGCCAGCCCCACCGCCGCGACGATGTAGATGGCGGCGGCGAGCGCCGAGAGCAGGTACGCCACCGGCGCCTCGTCGAACTTCGTGGCGATCTGGAGGCCGGCGCGGCTCGTCGCGGCGATCGCGAAGAGCAGGTAGACCGCGATCAGCAGCCGTCCCGGGCCGGCGTTGGTCCGGTTCCGTTCCGGGGCACTCACGTCAGCCACCCAGCACCTCCCAGGTCTGCTGGAGCCGGACGACGACCACGGGCGTGACCAGGCAGACCGCGCAGACGATCGCCGAGCCCCAGCGCGTCGGCTCCATCCGGGCCAGCACCCAGGCCAGTGGCGGCAGGCAGACCAGCGTCGCCAGGTAACCGAAGAAGGCCCCCGGCTCACCCGGACGCTCCCCGCCGCCGAGGGCGAGCAGCGCCATCAGCCCCAGCACGAGCAGCGCCAGCTCCAGCACGGCCAGGCCGGCGAACTGCGCCCGGTCCGGGGCGCGGTGCCGCAGCGTCGCCACCAGCGCCCACCCGGCGACGAGCAGCGACAACACGATCGAGGCGGTCGCGAGGAGCCCGTCCACCGGCGAACCGGCCGAGGCTGCGCTGGTCATCGGGGCCACCCGGGGCGCGGTTCGGTCACCGGCACAGCCTACTAACCCGTGTAGTACACCCCGTCACCCGCCGCCCCGGGCCGTCGGTGCCATGGGTACGCCGCGGGAGCGAGCGACTAACGTGATCGTGGCCATGGATGCCGTGGCGTGCGACGACGGTGGGAGGTCTCGTGGTGCGGTTCGGGTTGTTCGGCACCGGTCACTGGGCGGCGAAGACGCACGGCGCGGCGCTGCACGCGCACCCGGGGACCACGCTGGCCGGCGTGTGGGGCCGCGACCCGGGCAAGGCCGCCGCCCTGGCCGAGCGCTACGGGGTGCCGGCGTTCGACGACGTCGACGCGTTGATCGACGCCTGCGACGCGGTCGCCGTGGCGCTCCCGCCGGACGTCCAGGCCGGCATCGCGCTCCGCGCCGCCACCGCCGGCCGGCACCTGCTGCTGGACAAGCCGCTCGCGTTGAGCGTCGCCGACGCCGACCGCGTGGTCGACGCCGCGCAGGCCGCGGGTGTCGCCTCGGTGGTCTTCTTCACCGGTCGTTACCAGCCGGACATCGCCGGCTTCCTCGCCTCGACGGCCGCCGTCGGGGGGTGGCACACCGCCCGGGCGGTCCGGTTCGCGTCGATCTTCCAGCCCGGCGGCCCGTACGGGGCCTCGGCCTGGCGCCGGGAGCACGGCGCGCTGTGGGACATCGGCCCGCACGCGCTGTCGATCATCCTGCCGGTGCTCGGCCGGGTCACCCGGGTCGCCGCCACGGACGGGCCGCGCGGGCTCGTGCACCTGCTGCTCACCCACGACGGCGGCGCGACCAGCACGATCTCGCTGACCCTGGACGCCCCGCCCGAGGCGGCGAGCCGGGAGTTCGTCTTCTACGGCGAGAACGGCGTCGAGGCCGTGCCGGCCGGCGAGGGCGACTCGGTCACCGCGTTCGGGGTGGCGATCGACCAGTTGCTGGAGGAGATCGCGTCGGGCACCCGGGACCACCGCTGCGACGTGCGCTTCGGTCGCGAGGTCGTCGCCGTGCTCGCCGCCGCCGAGGCCGCCCGCGCCGAGGGGCGCATCGTCGACGTGCCGCGCTGAGGGGCGCACCGCCGGCGTGCCGCGCTCAGGCGGAAATGCGGTCGCCGGCCGGGGCAGGCGGGGCTAGGGTCGCCGCATGTCCGCGCACGCTCTGATCGAGGAGGTCGGTACGCCGGCCGCCCTCGGGCCGCTGCTGGTGGCCCGCCCGCGAGTCCGGCGTCCGGCCCTGGCCGGCGCGACCCGCGACTGATTCCACCGTTCCGCGTCCCGCGCCACGCACAGGGCCGTCCGAGTCCCCGGACCACTCGGACAGGCCCCCGATTCCGGCTGCCTGTCCACTCCGTCGCCGCACGGCGACAGACAGGACGACGACCCGTGGCGCCCCGCCGTACCCGAGCAACCGAACGCGACCGGTCCCGTCGCGTACTCTCCCAGAACTTCCTCGCCGACCCGGCCGCGATCGCCCGGCTGGTGCACGCCGCCCGCCCCCGGCCCGACCGGCTCCTGCTGGAGGTGGGCGCCGGCCGGGGCCAGCTCACCCGGCCGCTGGCCGCCCGCTGCCGGCACCTGACGGCGTACGAGGTCGACCCGGTCGCCGGTGCCGAGCTGGCCAGGGTCTGCGCGGCCCTGCCGAACGCGACGCACCGGCAGGCCGACTTCCTGACTGTCGCGCCGCCGGTCGAGGAGTTCGACGTGGTCGGCAACATTCCCTGGTCGCTGACGTCGGCCGTGGTGCGCTGGTGCCTGGCCGCGCCCGGCCTGCGCGCGGCCACCCTGCTCACCCAGTTGGAGTACGCCCGCCGGCGCAGCGGCGACTACGGCCGGTGGACCCGGCTGACCGTGCTGACCTGGCCGGAGTTCGGCTGGCGGCTGGCCGGGCGGGTGCCCCGCACCGCGTTCCGCCCGGTGCCGGGGGTGGACGCCGGCATCCTGCGGGTCGAGCGGCGGCCGGAACCGCTGCTGGCCGGGCCGGCGCTGCCGGCGTACCGCCGGATGGTGGAGACCGGCTTCGCCGGGGTCGGCGGCTCGCTCGCGGCGTCGCTGGCCCGGCACCATTCCCGGGCGCGGCTGTCGGCGGCGCTGCGGGCGACCCGGCTCGACCCGGCCACCCCGGTCGGGCACGTCTGGCCCGAGCAGTGGCTGGTGCTGTTCCGGCTGCTGCACGCCCGCTAGGTCTACTCGCTCAGGCCAGCGGGTTGAGGGCGTCGCTCAGCTCGGCGGGGGAGGCGAACTCCTCCGCCGGCAGGGCCCGCAGCGCCTGGAGCGTCTCCGTGTCGGCCCCGTTCTCCTGGCCCCAGCGGACCAGATCCTCCCTGGAGACCGGGTAGTCCAGCCCGGCCAGGTACTCCTGCAACTGCACACCGGTGACGGTCATGCCGGCGGGCTACCCGCTCAGCCCGCCGGCACACCGCCCGGGGCCGCCCGCCGCCGATCGACGGCGGACGGTTTGCCCGGCGGCGCGCCGGGTAGCCGCCCGCCATGCTGGTTCAGCGGCTCGGCTCGCCGAGCGACTTCGACCCGTTGGTGGAGCGCGTCCGGGATGCCCGGATAGTGATGATCGGCGAGGCGACGCACGGCAACCACGAGTACTACCGGCTGCGTGAACAGCTCACCCGCCGGCTGATCGCCGAGTGCGGGTTCTCCTTCGTCGCCGTGGAGGGGGACTGGCCCGACTGCGACCGGGTGCACCGCTCGGTGGTGGCCGCGCCGGGCGGGGCCGTCGAGCCGCGGATCGCGCTGGAACGCTTCGAGCGCTGGCCGACCTGGATGTGGGCGAACGCCGAGGTGGCCCGGTTCTGTAGCTGGCTGCGGGCGTGGAACATCGAGCGGGCCGAGGGCGCCCGGACCGGCTTCCACGGCCTCGACGTCTACAGCCTGTGGGAGTCCATGCAGGCGATCTTCGACTACCTCGGCGAGGAGGACCCGGCGTCGCTGGAGGCGGCGCAGGACGCGTACCGCTGCTTCGAGCCGTACGGCAAGCGGGTCGAGGAGTACGGCATGGCCAGCCGGTTCGTCTCCGCCCGGTGCGAGGAGGAGGTCGTGCGGCTGCTGGCGCGTACCCGCGAACAGGCGGTCGCGGGCGGCGCGGACAGCTTCTCGGCCTGGCAGAACGCCGAGGTGGTGGCCGGCGCGGAACGCTACTACCGGTCGATGGTGGGCGGCGGCCCGGAATCGTGGAACATCCGCGACACGCACATGGCGGACACCCTGGACCGGCTGCTGGCGCACTACGGCCCCACCTCGCGGGGCATCGTCTGGGCACACAACACGCACGTCGGCGACGCGCGGGCGACCGACATGGCCGCCGACGGGTTGATCAACATTGGCCAGCTGGCCCGCGAACGGCACGGCGCCGACGACGTGGTCCTGATCGGCTTCGGCGGCTACCGGGGCACGGTGACCGCCGCCCCCCGCTGGGGCTCGCCGGCCGAGGCGATGGTGGTGCCGCCGGCCCGTCCCGGCTCGGTCGAGCACCGCCTGCACGAGCTGATGCCGGAGCGGGCCGTGCTGGTCTTCGGCGGGGACGACCAGCCCGGCTGGGTCACCGGGACCGTCGACCACCGGGCGATCGGGGTGGTCTACGACCCGTCCTTCGAGTCGTGGGGCAACTACGTGCCGACCCGGCTGGGGGAGCGCTACGACGCCTTCGTCTGGTGCGACGAGACGAGCGCCCTGCACCCGCTGCCGGCCCTGACCACCCCGGGCGAGATGGAGACCTATCCGGCCGGCGTCTGACCAGCTGGTCGTGGTGCCCGTTCCGGCCGCTCTCGCCGGCCGTCCCGGGCACCACGACCACTGATCGGTCAGGCGTGGCTGGGCGCCTTCTCGTCGAGGTGGGCGCGCAGGCCCTCACCCTCGATGTCGACGTTGGGCAGCGCCTTGTCCAGCCAGCGCGGCAGCCACCAGGCCCGCTTGCCGAGCAGCGACATCACCGCCGGCACGATGGTCATCCGGACCACGAAGGCGTCGATCGCGACGCCGACGGCGAGCGCGAAGCCCATCGACTTGATGACCGGGTCGTCGAGGAAGACGAAGCCGCCGAACACCGAGATCATGATCAGCGCGGCGGCGGTCACCACCCGGGCGCCGTGCCCCATCCCGTTGACGGTCGCCTGCTGCGCGGTGTCGCCGTGCACGAAGTCCTCCCGCATCCGGGAGACCAGGAAGACCTCGTAGTCCATCGCCAGGCCGAACAGGATGCCGATCAGCAGGATCGGCAGGAAACTGACGAGCGGGCCGGGAGTCTCCAGGCCGACCAGGTCGGCGAGTTTGCCCTGCTGGAACACCGCCACGGTGATGCCGAAGGTGGCGGCGACGGTGAGCAGGAAGCCCAGCGCGGCCTTCACCGGCACCAGCACCGAACGGAAGACCAGCATCAGCAGCAGCACCGAGAGCCCGACCACCAGCAGCAGGTAGACCGGCAGGGCGTCGGAGAGCTTCTCGGAGACGTCGATGCCGATCGCGGTCACCCCGGTCAGCAGCACGTCGACGTCGCGGAACTCGCCCACGGCCGAGCGGACGTCGTGAACCAGGGTCTCCGTGGCCTCCTCGGTCGGGCCGGTCTTCGGCACCACCCCGAGCAGCGCGGTGCGGCCGTCGCGGCTGAACTGCGGCGGGGCCACCGCGAGGACGTTGTCGGTGCGCTGGATCAGCGCGGTGACCTGGGGGACGGCGGCCTCGGTGGCCTGCGCGTCGTCCCCTGCCACCACCACCGCCAGCCGGCCGGTGAAGCCCGGCCCGAAGCCCTCGACGATGAGGTCGTTCGACTCCCGGGCCGGCGAGCCGACCGGCGCGGTGCCGGCGTCGGGCAGCGACAGCCGCATGTCCGGCGTGGGCAGCGCGAGCAGCCCCAGGCCGATCAGCCCGACCAGGATGACCGGCACCCGGAACCGGGTGACGGCGCGCGCCCAGCGGAACCCGAAGGCGGACCGGTCCTCGGCCGGCGGCGTGACCTGCTCGGCGCTGCGGTCCCCGGCGTTCCCGGTCTCGGCATCCTCGGTCCCGACCGGCAGCGCCGTGCGCAGCTTGCGGGGCAGCACCCGGCGTCCGGCGAAGCCGAGCAGGGCGGGCTGGAGCGTGATCGCGACCAGCACCGCGACGGAGACCGTACCGGCGGCGGCCAGACCCATCACGGTCAGGAACGGGATGTTCACCACGGCCAGACCGGCCAGCGCGATGACCACGGTGGCCCCGGCGAAGACGACGGCCGATCCGGCGGTGCCCACGGCGCGTCCCACCGCCTCGTCCGGCGGCAGTCCCTCAAGAAGGTTCTGCCGGTAGCGGGAGGTGATGAAGAGCGAGTAGTCGATGCCGACCGCGAGGCCGAGCATCAGGGCGAGGATCGGCGCGGTGCTCGTCAGGTCGACCACGCTGCTGAGCGTGAAGAGGCCGGCCATGCCGACGCCCACGCCGATCAGCGCGTTGAGCATGGTCATCCCGGCCGCGACCAGCGAGCCGAAGGTGATCACCAGGACGATGGCGGCGATCGCGACACCGATCGCCTCGGTCGAGCCGACCTCCGGCACGGCGTTGAGCACCTCGCCGCCGGGCGAGACCTGCCAGCCCTGGGCCTCGGCCCGCGCGCCCACCTTCTCGTACGCGTCGCGCTGGGCGTCGGTCACCTCGTCGGCGCCGGTGGCGAACTGGACCTGGACCAGCGCGTACCGGCCGTCGGGGGAGACCGCTCCCACCTGGAACGGATCGACGGCGCCGAGCACGCCGGGCAGCGTGGCGGCCTCCTGGGTGAGTTCCCGCACCACGGCCTGCCCCGGCGGGCTGCCGAGGGCGCCGTCGGCCGGTGCCTTGACCGCGATCGTGCCGGTCGCGCCGCTGGCCTCCGGGAACTGCTCGGCGAGCAGGTCCAGGGCCCGCTGCGACTCCGTGCCGGGCATGGTGAAGTTGTCGGCTATCGGGCCGCGCAGGGTCGCGGCGCCGAGGCCGAGACCGACGAGTACGACGAGCCAGATCGCCGCGACGAGTCGCCGCCGGCGCATCGAGCCCCGGCCGAGTCGGTAGAGCAGGGTGGCCATGAGTTCCTTGTCCTCGGTCGTGGATGATTCAGTCGACGGGCTCCAGTGCCCGTCGTACGAGTGCGAGCAGGGCGGAACGGAGTTCCTCGTCCGGTACGTCGGCAAACTCCCCACACGTCTCGGAGATGCCGGCGAGCAGCACCAGCGCCGCGATCCGGGCGGAGGAGCGTTCGGATCCCCCGGCGAACGCCTCGATCAGCCGCTCGGAGATCCGGTGGATGTGGGCGAACGACGGTTGCTGGAGCAACTCCGGGAACTCGCCCCGGAGCAGGGCGATCTCGCGCCGGAACCGGACCGCGAGGTCGACGAAGCCTTCGGCGGCGACCTGCTGGGCGGCCGCACCGCGGTGCGCGGCGAGCCGCTCGTCGAGCGCCTGGAGAACGGCGATCGCCGGGGCCATCAACTCGGTGAGGATGGCCTCCTTGTTGGCGAAGTGGTAGAGCACCGTGGCCTTGGAACAGCCCACCTCGCCGGCGATGTCCTGCAACGAGGTGCCCCGGTAGCCGGTCAGCGCGAACCGTCGCCCCGCCGCCGCGAGGATCTCGTCGTGCGTCTCGGGTGACACTCGCGCCATTGCCGGACCACCTCCCGCACCAGCATGCCTGACCGATCGGTCAGACCCTGACCGATCGGTCAGATCAGTGGCGTTCCCCACAGGCGGCCGGGGCTACGGGGCGGCTTTCCGGGACCGGTCGTACGCGGCCCGGGCGTCCGCGATCGTCCTGTGGTGCCGTTCCGCCCAGTCGGTCAGGGCGACCAGCGACTCGTAGAGCTCCAGCGCGATCGGCGTGGCCGCGTACTCCACCCGCGGCGGGACGGTCGGGTGGACGGTCCGGCGCAGCAGCCCGTCGCGTTCCAGGTTGCGCAGGGTCAGCGTGAGCATCCGCCGGCTGATCCCCTCGACGCGGCGTTCCAGCTCGCTGAAGCGCACCGGCCCCTGGCAGGCGGCCACCAGGATGCCGATGCTCCACTTGCCGCCCACCCGGTCGAGCACCTCACGAACCGTGCACCCGTCCCCCTGCCCCACGCCCGCCCCTCCTCCCGCTCCCGCCCGTGCTCCCTGGCGCGATCTTGCACTTCCGGCCCGGGCAAAGCAGGCAAACAGCGCATCTCGGGGGCCCAAAGTGCAAGATCGACGGGGCTGGGGGCGGCGCCAGTCCGCCGGTACGGGATTGGAGCTTAGGGGTGGGGGTTCGGGGGGCGAGAATCGGCGGCATGACCGACGATCTCGCCGCCCGGGCGGCGGCGCTGCGCGCGCTGCACCGGCCCGGTGACCCCGCGATCCTGCCCAACGCCTGGGACGCCGGCTCCGCCCGCCAGGTCGCCGGGGCCGGCTTCCCGGCCGTCGCCACCAGCAGCAGCGCCGTCGCCGAGTCGCTCGGCCACACCGACGGCGAGACCACCCCGCCCGGGCAGGTGTTCGCCGCCCTGGCCCGCATCGCCCGCGCGGTCGCCGTCCCGGTCACCGCCGATCTGGAGCGGGGGTACGGGCTGCGCCCCGCCGAGCTGGTCGAGCGGCTGCTCGACGCCGGGGCGGTCGGGCTCAACCTGGAGGACTCCGACCCGCGTACCGGCCGGCTGTTCGACGTCGAGGCACAGGCCGACCTGCTGGCCGAGGTCCGGGCTGCGGCCGACGCGGCCGGCGTACCGGTGGTGCTCAACGCCCGGATCGACCTCTTCCTCTCACCCGGCGCCGAGCACGCGGCCCGGCTCCCCGAGGCGGTACGCCGGGCCACCAGCTACCTCGCGGCCGGCGCGGACTGCGTCTACCCGATCCTGCTCGCCGACCCGGAGCTGCTGTCGAAGCTGGTGGCGGACGTGCCCGGGGCGGTGAACGCGCTCGCCCGCCCCGGCGCGCCGACGCTGCCGGAACTGGCCGCGCTGGGGGTGGCCCGGGTCAGCTACGGCGGTGGCCTGTACGCCGCCACCGGCGCCCACACACGCCGGCTGCTAGACGCCGTCAAAGCCGGTGGTGACCCGTTCGTCGTGGATCGCCCCGCCGCGTCCGGTTGACCGGCGGCCCCGGTGCCGCGAAGGTGATCGGATGAGTGGCGCTGACGAGACCCGGCACGGGGTGTCGCTGACCAACCTCGACCAGTCGCTGTTCGACGGGGCCGACGCGACGAAACGGGACCTGGTCGACTACCTGGACGCCGTCGGAGAGCGGATCCTGCCGCCACTGCGCGGCCGGCCGCTGTCCGTGGTCCGGGTCCGGCCCGGCCAGCCCCCGTTCATGCAGAAGAACCTGCCGAAGTACACCCCCGACTGGGTGCGCCGTACGCCGGTGTGGGCCGAGGCGTCCCACCGCGAGATCTCGTACGCGCTCTGCGACGACCGGCGCACCCTGCTCTGGTTCGCCAACCAGCGCGCCGTCGAGTACCACCCCACCCTGGCCACCGTCGACGACCTGCACCGCCCCACCCACCTGGTGCTCGACCTCGACCCGCCGGAGGGCGACTCCTTCGGCCTGGCGGTCGCCGCCGCCCTGCTGGTCCGCCAGGCCCTCGCCGACGCGGGGCTGGCGGGCGCGGTGAAGACCAGCGGGGCCAAGGGCGTGCACGTCTTCGTGCCGGTGGCGGCGGGCGCCACGGCGGAGGACATGGCCGCCGCGACCCGGGCGCTGGCGGTCCGCGCCGAACGCCTGGACCCGGCGCTGGCCACCACCGCCTTCATCCGCCAGGACCGGGGCGGCCGGGTGTTCGTCGACTCGACCCGCGCGGGCGGGGCCACCGTGGTCGCCGCCTACAGCCCCCGGCTGCGGCCGGGCGTGCCGGTGTCCTTCCCCGTCGACTGGGCCGACCTGCCCGACGTCGCCCCGGCGGACTTCACCATCCGTACCGCTCCGGCGCTGGTCGCCGACCGCGACCCGTGGGCCGAGCGGTTGCCGGAGCCGCAGCCGCTCCCCGCGGACCTGGTCGCCCAGGGGCACACCATCCCGGTCGCCCGGGTGCAGGCCATGCACGAGGGCAAGCGGCGGGCCCGGGCCCGCCGGCAGACGGAGGCGTCGGGCTCCGCCGACGCCGGCTGACCCACCCACGACACGGCCGGGTGCCGGGCGTCGCGGGGACGCCCGGCACCCGGCCGGTCGATCAGGTAACCCGGGCCCCCCGTGCGCCCGGACGACCGTCCGCCGCAGGGCCGTCAGTCGACGGCGACGCCGTGCAGCAGGCCGTCCTGGTCGCCGACCAGGAGCAGGTCGCCGACGACGACCGGCGGGCTGTAGCAGTACGCCCTGGTCGTCAGCTGGAGCCGGGTCCGGACCGCCCCGGTGGTGAGGTCGAGCCCGACCAGCAGACCGGTGGTGGTCGGGGTCCACGCCACGTTGCCGTGGATCGCCGCGCCGGTGTTGACCGGGCGCGCGCCGAGGCCGGTGGTCCACCGGGCCTGGCCGGTGGCCGGGTCCACCCGGGAGGCGGTGCGACCACCGTCGTCGAACATCAGCACGTCGCCGTTGTCGAGCAGCAGCTTCGGGGCGTAGATGTAGGAGCCCGTCACGGACCAGCGGGGCTCGCCGGTGGCGGGGTCCAGCGCGAACGCGTTGGCCACCGTGGACACCAGGACCAGGCCGTTGGGCAGCACCTCCAGGGTGTCGCCCCAGGGGCCGTAGATGAGGCGGCTGTAGGCGGTGGTGCGGCTGGTGGTGGAGAACGACCACAGCACCGCGCCGGTCCGCGCGTCGTGGGCGTAGACGTTGCCGTCCCCGGCGCCGGCGTAGACCCGGGTGCCGTCGCTGGCCGCGCGGCCGGCGAACATGCCCTGCCCGGGCACGTTCCACACGGTGTCGCCCGTGCGGGCGTCGACGGCCTGCCGGGTCTCCCCGGCGGAGATCACCAGCACGGTACGACCGTCGACCGTGGTCACCAGCGGGCTGCCGAGCACCGGGGCGCCGGCGTCGTGGGCGAACCGGCGCCGGCCGGTGGCCGCGTCGAGGGCGTAGAGGCGGTGGTCGTCGGAGGGGACGTAGACGGTCCGGCCGTCGGGAGCGAACGCCGGGCGGCCGTGCACCGGGCCGGTCCGGGCCTGCCAGCGCCGGGACAGCCCCCGGCGGGTGGGCCGGGCGCCGATGACGGTCCCGCCGGTGGTCGCGGCGACCAGCAGGTCGTCCCGGACGGCCAGGCCGGCCTGCACCGGCGCGCCGAGCTGCTCGCTCCAGCGCAGCCGCCGGGCGGTGTCGGGCAGTGCGAAGGTGCGGGTCTGCTCGTACCAGGCGCCGTCGGCGTCGGTCACCCGCACGGTCATCCGGTGCTCGCCGGGCGGCAACGCGCTGACGTCCAGGCCGCCGGTGAAGCGCCGGCCCGCACCGTCGGCCGTCAGGTTCCGCCACTGGCCGGCGTCCTTGAGCCCGTACGTGTGCTGCGGGAAGAGCTGGGCCTGGACGTTGGCGGCCTCGGCGCGCGGCGCGAGCCGCACCGACACGGCCAGCGCGGTGCCGGCCGGGGTGAGCGAGACCGCCTGCGGGCGCTGCTCGGCGGCGATCTTGGGGCCGTCGATCGGGATGTCCAGCACCGGGCGGGTCTCGGCGCTGCCGTCCGCGGCCCGCTGCACGGCCGTCACCTTCAGCAGTTGCCCCTCGGGCCCGGCCACCCGCTGCACCCAGTAGTAGACCGCCGAGCCGCGGGTGTCGTCGACCGCCAGCTGGGTCACCCCGTTGAAGCGTTGCACCTGCTCGGCGTGCACGTGCCCGGCGAACATCACCCGTACGTCGTAGCGGTCGAGCAGCGCCAGCAGCCGCTCCTGGTCGGAGACGTAGTAGTTGTCGCCGCCGAACGGGAAGTGGCACAGCAGCACGATCGGCACCCCGGGCGCGACCCGGTTCAGGTCCCGGGTCAGCCACTCGATGCCGGAGTCGCCGAATCCGCCCGGCTCCTGCAGCAGGTGGCTCGGGTCCAGCGCGACGAAGTGCAGGCCGTCGTAGTCGAACGAGTACCGGCTCGGCCCGAACAGCGAGCCGTACCGCTTGCCGGCCGTGCTGTCCCACCGCCAGTCGTGGTTGCCCGGCACGTGGCGGATCCGGGGCCGCAGCGACGCCGGGATGGTGCCGAGGTAGGTGTCGTACTCGTCCACCGAGCCGTGCTCGACGATGTCGCCGACGTGGCAGACGATCTCGGGGTTCCTGGCGGCGATCTGCTCGTACGTCCAGCGCACCCCCTCGGTGCGGTCCGGGAGGTCCACGTCGATCTGGGTGTCGCCCAGCAGGGCGAACCCCGGCGACCACGGTCCGTCCTTTGCGGGCGGGCCGGCCAGCGCGGGTGCGCCGCTGACCGTGGCGCCGGTGGCTGCCGCGGCGACGGCACCGACGCCCAGCCCGAGCAACCGGCGGCGGTCCATCGAGAGCGGTGCGTGGTCAGGGGCGGGCAGCGATGGCATGGCCTTTTCCTTCCGGCGGGTTCTCGCGAACGCCGGGGAGTTTGGCACGGCTCCACGCGCCTGAACAGCGGGTCTCCCGCAGATTCGTGATGGATCCGCAGGGAACCCTCAACCCGGTTGATCAGATGGTCGATAACTTGCACCCGCGCGGCCCAGCGGCCGGCTGATGTCCTCGGTGAGCCTCCGCGCCTCGACGATCGCCGCGGGCGGGCCGAGGGCCTCACGGTAGAGCGGGATCAGGAGCCTGCGAGCAGTCAGAGTGTCGGCGTGCTCCGTGCCGAACTCTGCCGTCCGCTCGGCGAGTTCCGCATTGGCGAGCCGAAGCGCGGTGGCCGGGTCACCCTCTTGCAGCACCCACCACCGCAGCTTCCACCGGGCCTGCACCGGAGCTTGGATGCCAGGGGCCCGGGATGCGGGTCAGGTACTCGATCGCCTGCTCGGCCTTGTCACCGGCCAGCGACTTCGGCCGGGTCGAGGGTTCGAACCTCCGACCCCGCCCCGTGCCGTTGATCATGAGGTTTGCGGTGAAGACGATCACCTTTACTGCCGCTAACTCCATGATCAACGGGGTCCTGGCGGTGGAGTGCCGCCGATCCAGGCAGCCGAGTGGTCTGGGCAGTCGGTGGAGGTGCTGCTGAGGATCTACGCCAAGTGCCTCAATGGCGGTGACGCCGCCATTGAGCAGCGCATCGAGAGAGCGCCAGGCCACGACTGACCCCGGGCCGAACTTTGGCACGCATGTGGCACAGACACCCGTTACGAGCCACTAACGGCCGGACGCGGCCGGACACATGACTAAGGCCCCCGACCGGTTTTAACCTGGTCAGAGGCCCTTTCGTGCTGGTCTGCTCTGGTGCCCCCGGCAGGATTCGAACCTGCGCCCCCGCCTCCGGAGGGCGGTGCTCTATCCCCTGAGCTACGGGGGCTCAGCGACTGGAGAAGACTAGCAAACGCCTCCCGGGAACGCCGAATCGGTATCCGGTGCCCACCTGCGTGTCGCGCCCACGCCGGCCTCTGAGGTGTAAGGAAGGGCACCTCCCTGACGGCTGTGCGTCAGGAAGGTGCCCTTCCCTACCTGCCCTCAGGCGGCGGCTGCGCGGCCGCAGCTGGGCAGCGGGTGCAGCACGATGCGGCGCGGCAGCCGGCGGGGCCACTCGTTGCGGGGCCAGGAGCCGTCGATGATCAGGTGCACGGTCCGCTGCTCCGCGCCGCTGAGCCGCAGCACGAAGTCGCGGGGCAGCGGCGGGTCGACCGACGGCGTGGTGATCATGAACCGCACTCGCCCGCGGGAGGAGACGGCGGAGATGACGTCCGCCGCCGGCATCGTGCCGCGCAGGCGTACCCGGCCGATCCAGTAGACCTCCGCGAGGTGCTCCTGGGCCGCCCGGGTGATGGCCGGGTACTCGCTGCGTACCCAGCGCTCCACCGCGCCGACGCACAGCCCGCAGGCCCGCTCCCGGGGCTCTCTCGGGCCCAGCCCCCAGGCCCGCAGGTACGCCCCGACCGCCCCGGCGTCCATCGGCACCTCGAAGCGGCGCTGGATGAGGGTGTGCAGGCTCTGCCGCGTCCACAACTCCCCGTCCAGGCCCAGCTCGTCGGGGTGGACGCCCCGCAGGACGTCGATCAGTTCGAGTTCCTGTTCGCGGCTGAGCGTTCCCGGTTCGCCCTGCCGCTGTCCGCGACGGGTGGCTGCCACCGCCCCGTCACCGCCGATGGTGTGGCGCCGGCACCAGCTGGTGACCGAACGCCGCGCGTCTCTCAGTGCAACCCCCACGTCCTGCGCAACGAGCCCGAATCGCAACTGGTCACGATATGTATGGAGAAAACACTCTTAGTGTTGCAATCGGGCAGATGATCTCACCGCTCGCATATCGGGGCGAATCAGGCGTACGCGGCAAGGGGTAGCCGCTGCGTGCGCCGCCCCTGTCGGCCGGAGAACGGCGAGAGGTCCGGGTCGGCCGGGGTGAACCGGCGCGACGCGGACCTCTCGACGGACGAGTGGTGCGGGGGCGGGGTCAGCCGCCCAGGCGCTGCAGCGCGTTCTGGAGGTTGACGAGGTCCTTGCGCTGGGTGTTCTTCATGGTCTGCGCGGTCTTGACCACGTCCGGCTCGTCGCTGACCTCGAGGATCCCGTCGATCATGTGGATGCCGCCCAGGTGGTGCTTGATCATCAGTTGCAGGAACAGGACGTCCAGCTCCCGGCCCTCGGCCGCGTGCAGCTTCGCCATCTCCTCGGGGGTGGCCATGCCCGGCATCAGCCCGTTCTTGACCAGGCCGGCGCCGTCGGACATCCACGACATCGACGGCTCGCTGCCCGCCGGGTCGAGCCCCCACATGCGCAGCCAGGTGTGCATGGTGCCGATCTCGCCCTGCTGGGCGGTGGCGATGTCGCCGCCGATGCTGCGAACCTCCGGGTCCGCGCCCTCGTCGAAGGCGACGAGGCCCATCTCCACCGCCTGCGCGTGGTGGGACAGCATGTCCCGGGCGAAGCCCGCCTCGGCCGAGGTGTCGCCCGGCCGGGTGAGCTGTGGCGTCAGCCAGCCGCCCGCGTACCCGAGGAGCAGCCCGACCACGACGGCGATGGCCAGCGCGGCCGTGCCCCAGCGACGCGCGGGTGCCCGCTCCTCCGGCGCCGGGCTGGCCGGCTCGCTGGTTTCGATCATGGTCGGGGTGCTCATCGCTCTCCTCAGCCCTGCGTCTGCGGCATCTGGGCGGCCTCGTCGCGCGGGGCGGTGCCGGTGGCGGTGATGCCCTGGCTGCACAGCGCGGTCGGGCCCTCGATCGAGGCGTTCACGCGCAGCGTCTTGATGAACTCGTCGATCCGGGCGTCGTCGGCGTTGTCGACCTTGAGCTGGTAGCCCCAGGCCTGGAGCGAGATCGGCTTGTCCAGCCCCTCGAACGGGCTGAGCATCAGCTTCTCCTTGCCCTGCACCTTCTCCTTCAGCTTCGCCACCTGGTCGGCGGCCAGGTCGGGGCGGTAGGTGACCCAGACCGTGCCGTGCTCCAGGCTGTGCACGGCGTGCTCGTTCGCGATCGGGGCGGTGTAGACGTCGCCCATGCAGTTCTGCCAGGCGGCGTTGTGCGGCCCGGCCACCGGGGGGAGCACCGAGTAGGTGATGGGGCCCGCCTGGTGGTTGCCGCCCGAGACCAGGTCCTTGTCCTTCTCCCGGAAGTTGACGATGCCCGAGATGTCGGCGGCCCGGTCCTCCCAGGGCTTGGCGCCCTGGAACGTCGCCCAGGCGCCGTAACCGATGATCGCCACGGCGAGCACGCCCACGGCGACGAAGAGCGCGATCGGGCCCATGGCGCGGCCCTGGCTCACCTTCACCGGGGTGACGGGCTTGCGGCCCTTGCCCCCGGCGCCGGGGCGGGGCCCCGTCGCCTTTCCGGCCCCGGCCTTCGCTCCGGACTTGGCGGCGCCGGACTTGGCTGCCCCGGACTTGGCGTCGGCGGCCTTCGCGTCGGCGGCCGGCCGGCCCGCGGCCGGCTTCTTGCCGGTGCTGACCACGTTCGGGCGCCGCTCAGGGCCGCCACCCGGTGTGCTGATGCTCATCGTGCCTCGTCAGGTCGGTCGGTCAGGGGATCCGGCGGGCCGGTTCACACACTGGGTCGCCGCCGCGAGGCCCGAGTCTACCCCCGATAACATGGATCGGTGACTCCCGCAGAACTCGCCGAGGTCGTCCTCTCCGCAGCCCACGCCGTCTTCACCGAGCGTGGCCTGGACCGCTCCGCCCTGCCGGAGCGCACGGCGGTGGAGCGACCCCGTAATCCCGAGCACGGCGACTACGCCTCGACGCTGGCGCTTCAGCTCAGCAAGAAGGTGGGCGTCCCGCCCCGCGAGCTGGCAGCCGCGCTCGCCGAGCAGCTCGGCCGGGCACCGGGGGTCAAGTCGGTGGAGATCGCCGGACCGGGCTTCCTCAACATCCGGCTCGACGCGGCCGCCGCCGGCCAGCTCGCCCGGACGATCGTCGAGGCCGGCGAGGCGTACGGCCGCGGCGAACGGCTCGCCGGCCAGCGGATGAACCTGGAGTTCGTCTCGGCGAACCCGACCGGCCCGGTGCACATCGGCGGCGTCCGCTGGGCGGCCGTCGGCGACGCGCTCAGCCGGCTCCTGCGTGCCACCGGTGCCGACGTCGGCACGGAATACTATTTCAACGACGCGGGTTCGCAGATCGACCGGTTCGCCCGTTCGCTGCTCGCCGCCGGCAGGGGCGAACCCACCCCCGAGGACGGCTACGCCGGGGCCTACCTCGGCGAGATCGTCGAGGCCGTCCGCAAGGTCCGCCCGGACGTGCTGGAGCTGGACGACGCCGCCGCCCAGGAGGTCTTCCGCGTCGAGGGCGTGGCGCTGATGTTCGCCGAGATCAAGTCCTCGCTCCAGAGCTTCGGGGTCGAGTTCGACACCTACTTCAACGAGAAGGACCTGCACGACCGGGGCGAGCTGGACCTGGCCCTCAACCGGCTGCGGGCGCAGGGCAACGTCTACGAGTCCGACGGCGCGACCTGGCTGCGCACCACCGACTTCGGCGACGACAAGGACCGGGTGCTGCGCAAGCGCAACGGCGAGTGGACCTACTTCGCCGCCGACTGCGCCTACTACCTCGACAAGCGGGAGCGCGGCTTCGACCGGGTCGTGATCATGCTCGGTGCCGACCACCACGGCTACATCGGCCGGATGAAGGCGCTGTCGGCGTGCTTCGGCGACGACCCGGAGCGCAACCTGGAGATCCTCATCGGCCAGATGGTCAACCTGGTCCGCGACGGCGCCCCGGTCCGGATGAGCAAGCGGGCCGGCACCGTGGTGACCCTGGAGGACCTGGTCGACGCGATCGGGGTGGACGCCGCCCGCTACGCGTTGGCCCGCTACTCCAGCGACTCCCCGATCGACATCGACGTCGAGTTGTGGACCCGGGCCACCCGCGACAACCCGGTCTACTACGTGCAGTACGTGGCCGCCCGGACGGCGAGCGTGGGCCGCAACGCCGCCGAGGTGGGGCTGACCCGGGGCGACGCCGACGCGTTCCGCCCGGAGCTGCTCGGCCACGAGAAGGAGAACGAGCTGCTCAAGGCGCTCGCCGAGTTCCCCGCCGTGGTGGCCGCGGCGGCCGAGCTGCGGGGGCCGCACCGGGTGGCGCGCTACCTGGAGGAGCTGGCCGGGGCCTACCACCGGTTCTACGACGAGTGCCGGATCCTGCCGCGCGGCGACGAGGAGGCCACCGACCTGCACCGGGCGCGGCTCTGGGTCAACGACGCCACCCGCACCGTGATCGCCAACGGCCTGCGCCTGCTCGGCGTCTCGGCCCCGGAGAGGATGTAATTCGCTCATGCGTGCTCATGAGGCCGGTGCCCTGCACGGCGACATCGGCAGCCGGGGGCCGTCCTGGCTGCGCAGCCCGGCCGACGTCAACGCCCTGGTGCCGCAGCTGTGGCCGCGGCACGTGGCGCGCGGCGCCGACGGCGCGCTGACCGTCGCGGGCCTCGGCGTCCGCGACCTGGCGGCCGAGTTCGGCACCCCCGTGTACGTCCTCGACGAGGACGACCTGCGGTCCCGGGCCCGTGACTTCCGCACCGCCTTCGACGGTGCCGACGTCTACTACGCCGGCAAGGCGTTCCTCTGCCGCGCGGTGGTCCGGATGATCGCCGAGGAGGGCCTGCACCTCGACGTGTGCACCGGGGGCGAGCTGGCCACCGCGCTGTCGGCCGGGATGCCGCCGGAGCGGATCGGCTTCCACGGCAACAACAAGTCGGTGGCCGAGCTGACCCGGGCGCTGGACGCCGGGGTCGGGCGGATCATCCTCGACTCGTTCGCCGAGATCGACCGGCTCACCTCGCTCGCCCGGGAGCGGGGCGTCCGCCCCCGGGTGATGATCCGGGTCACGGTCGGCGTCGAGGCGCACACCCACGAGTTCATCGCCACCGCGCACGAGGACCAGAAGTTCGGCTTCTCCCTCGCGGGCGGCGCGGCGGCCGAGGCGGCGTTCCGGGTGGTCGACGAGGGCGTGCTGGAGCTGCGCGGCCTGCACTCGCACATCGGCTCGCAGATCTTCGACGCCAGCGGCTTCGAGGTCTCCGCCCGCCGGGTGCTGGCGCTCCAGGCGCAGATCCGCGACGGCCGCGGGGTGGAGCTGCCCGAGCTGGACCTGGGCGGTGGGTTCGGCATCGCGTACACCACCCAGGACGACCCGGCCGCCCCGCAGGACCTGGCGAAGCGGCTGCGCCGGATCGTCGAGGCCGAGTGCGCGGCGGAGCGGCTGGCCGTGCCGCACCTGTCGATCGAGCCGGGCCGGGCGATCGTCGGGCCGGCGGTGTTCACGCTCTACGAGGTCGGCACGGTCAAGTCCGTGCCGGTGGGCACTGGTGGTGACGCAGCGGATGGGCGTCGTGCTTACGTGAGTGTGGACGGGGGGATGAGCGACAACATCCGTACCGCCCTCTACGACGCGTCCTACTCCGCGACGCTGGCCTCCCGGACGTCGGCCGCCGGGCCGATGCTCGCCCGCGTGGTGGGAAAGCACTGTGAGTCCGGGGACATCGTGGTGAAGGATGAATTCCTGCCCGCCGACGTGCAGCCCGGAGATCTTGTCGCGGTGCCCGGCACCGGCGCCTACTGCCGGAGCATGGCCAGCAACTACAACCACGTGCCCCGCCCCCCGGTGGTCGCGGTGCGGGGCGGCCAGGCGCGCCTGATCGTCCGGCGGGAGACCGAAGAGGATCTGCTGGCATTGGATGTGGGATGACGTCACCTGTGCGCCTGGCACTGCTCGGCTGCGGCACGGTCGGTAGCGAGGTGGTCCGGCTGCTGCACGAGCAGGCGACCGACCTCGCCGCCCGGATCGGCGCCCCGCTGGAGATCGCCGGCATCGCCGTACGCCGTCTCGGCCGCGACCGGGGCGACCTGCCCGTCGACCCGGCCCTGTTCACCACCGACGCGCTCGGCCTGGTCAAGCGTGACGACGTGGACGTGGTCATCGAGGTGGTCGGCGGCATCGAGCCGGCGCGGAGCTGGCTGGTGGAGGCGCTGCGGGCCGGCAAGAGCGTGGTCACGGCCAACAAGGCGCTGCTCGCCGAGGACGGCGTGGCCCTGCACGACGCGGCGACCGAGGGCGGCGGCGACCTCTACTACGAGGCCTCCGTGGCGGGAGCCATCCCGCTGCTGCGCCCGCTGCGCGAGTCGCTGCACGGCGACCGGATCAACCGGGTCACCGGCATCGTCAACGGCACCACCAACTTCATCCTCTCCGCCATGGACGCCACCGGCGCCGGCTTCGCCGAGGCGCTGGAGGAGGCCACCGAGCTGGGCTACGCCGAGGCCGACCCGACCGCCGACGTGGAGGGCTTCGACGCGGCGGCCAAGGCGGCCATCCTCGCCTCGCTGGCGTTCCACACCCGGGTGGGCGCGGCCGACGTGCACCGGGAGGGCATCACCGAGGTGACCGCCGCCGACGTGGCCAGCGCCAAGGCCATGGGCTGCACCATCAAGCTGCTCTGCATCGCCGCCCGGGGCGCCGACGCCGCCGGCCGGGAGACCGTCAGCGTCCGGGTGCACCCGGCGATGATCCCGCTGGCCCACCCGCTGGCCAGCGTCGGCGACGCGTTCAACGCGGTCTTCGTCGAGGCCGAGGCGGCCGGGCCGCTGATGTTCTACGGCCGGGGCGCGGGTGGCGCGCCGACCGCCAGCGCCGTGCTCGGCGACGTGGTCGCGGTCTCCCGCAACCGGCTCGCCGGGGTGCGGTCGGCCAGCGAGAGCGCGTACGCCGACCTGCCGGTGCGGCCGATGGGGGAGGCGCTGACCCGCTACCACATCAGCCTCGACGTGGCCGACCGGCCGGGCGTGCTGGAGGGCGTGGCCGGGGTGTTCGCCCGGCACGACGTGTCGATCGCCACGGTGCGGCAGGGCCCGGCGGGCGGCGGCGTGGCCGGCCGGGGCGAGGACGCCGACCTGGTCATCGTCACCCACGTGGCGCCGGACGCCGCGCTCGCCGCCACCGTGCGTGAGCTGCGCGGGCTGGACGTCGTCCGCTCGGTGGCGAGCGTGCTGCGGGTGGAGGGCGGGCTGTGACCGGCCCCGTGCCCGACCCCGGGCGGTGAGCGGCGGGCGGTGACAGCCCCCGCCAGTAGCTCCGGCGGGGCGTGGGCCTGCGCGTCTCGCCTGGTGGTTAACTGCGGGTGCGCCGGAGCGGGCCCGGCGAGCCTGGTCCAGGCTGGGTGCGCACCCGGCTCGGCGGGTCGGTCCTAAAGGCGAGGAGAACGACATGTGGCGGGGTCTGATCGACGCGTACCGGGACCGGCTGCCGGTCACCGACGCCACCCCGGTCGTGACCCTGCACGAGGGGAACACCCCGCTGCTGCCGGCGCCGGTGCTCTCCGCCCGGCTCGGCTGTGACGTGCACCTGAAGGTGGAGGGGGCCAACCCGACCGGCTCGTTCAAGGACCGGGGCATGACGCTCGCGGTCTCCAAGGCGGTCGAGGCCGGCAACAAGGCGATCATCTGCGCCTCCACCGGCAACACCAGTGCCTCCGCGGCGGCGTACGCGGCCCGCGCCGGCCTGACCTGTGCGGTGCTCGTGCCGCAGGGCAAGATCGCGTTGGGCAAGCTGGCCCAGGCGCTCGTGCACGGCGCGAAGCTGCTCCAGGTCACCGGCAACTTCGACGACTGCCTGTCGCTGGCCGCGAAGCTCGCCCAGGACTACCCGGTCGCCCTGGTCAACTCCGTCAACATCGACCGGCTGCACGGCCAGAAGACGGCCGCGTTCGAGATCGTCGAGGCGCTGGGTGACGCCCCCGACATCCACTGCCTGCCGGTCGGCAACGCCGGCAACATCTCCGCCTACTGGATGGGCTACTCCGAGGAACTGCGGGACGGCAACGCCACCCGGGCCCCGAAGATGTACGGCTTCCAGGCAGCCGGCGCGGCACCGATCGTCAGCGGCGAGGTGGTCCGGGAGCCGTCCACGATCGCCACCGCCATCCGGATCGGCAACCCGGCGAGCTGGACCAGGGCACTGGACGCCCGGGACGCCTCCGGCGGTCTGATCTCCGCCGTCACCGACCGGGAGATCCTGGCCGCGTACCGGCTGCTGGCCCGTGAGGTCGGGGTGTTCGTCGAGTTGGGCAGCGCGGCCAGCGTGGCCGGCCTGCTCCAGCAGGCCGCCGCCGGCCGGATCCCGGCCGGCTCGACGGTGGTCTGCACGGTCACCGGCCACGGCCTGAAGGACCCGGAGTGGGCCATCTCCACCGCCCCGGCGCCCACCACCATCGCCAACGACCCGCTGGCCGCCGCGCGCTGCCTCGACCTCGCCTGAGCGCACCGGCGGTTGCCTGCCGGGCCGCCGCCCCGCCCGGCGGTCGGTCCTGTGGGTGGGACGAGGGCAGGGCCGGCCAAGGGCGATCTGACGGGGTGAGGGAGAATTCGTACCCCGCCAATCACCCTTTCTTCCAGGAGTGAGCCTCGCCGATGTCGCTGCTCGCCAGATTCAGCCTCGCCAACCGAGGGCTGATCGCCCTCATCGCGGTGGTGACCACGCTGTTCGGAGTGTTCGCCGTACCGTCACTGAAGCAGCAGCTCCTGCCGTCGTTGGAGTTCCCGGCCGCGTTCATCGTGGCGCCCTACCCCGGTGCCGGGCCGGAGGTCGTCGAGTCGCAGGTCACCGAGCCGATCGAGAACAGCCTCCAGGGCATCCCCGGGCTGGAGGAGGTCACCTCGACCTCCCGTGAGGGCGTGACGACGGTCCAGGTCATGTTCGAGTTCGGCACCGACCTGGACGACGTGGTCAACAAGATGCAGACCGCGCTCAGCCGGATCGACGCCCAACTGCCGGCGGGAGTCGACCCGCAGGTCATCGCGGGCAGCACCGACGACCTGCCGGCCGTGGTGCTCGCCGCCTCCGGCGGTGCCGACCAGCGGGCCCTCGCGGAGAAGCTGCGCGCCACGGTCGTCTCCGAGCTGGAGGCGATCGAGGGGGTGCGGTCGGTCGACCTGACCGGTGCCCAGGACGACGTCGTGGTGGTCACCCCGAACCCGGCGAAGCTGGCGGCGGCGAAGCTCGCGCCGACCGCCCTCGGTGAGGCGCTGCGGACCAACGGCGTGACGATCCCGGCCGGCGCGGTGACCGACGGCACCCGCGCGCTCCCGGTGCAGGTCGGCACCCGCCTGGCCACGCTGGACGACCTGCGCGGTGTCGTGGTGGCACCCGCTACGGGCAGGGCGGCACCCGTCCGCCTCGGCGACGTGGCCACCGTCGAGCAGCAGCTCGCCCCGGCCACCGCGATCACGCGTACCAACGGCAAGGACAGCCTCGGCATCGCGATCACCGCCGCCCCGGACGGCAACGCGGTGGAGATCTCCCACGAGATCCGCGACCGGCTGGCCGACCTGCGGGAGGCGTCCGGCGCCGAGCTGACCATCGTCTTCGACCAGGCGCCGTTCGTCGAGAAGTCGATCGAGAGCCTGACCACCGAGGGCCTGCTGGGCCTGGTCATGGCCGTCGTGGTCATCCTGGTCTTCCTGCTGTCGGTCCGGTCCACCGTGGTGACCGCGGTCTCCATCCCGCTCTCGGTGGTGGTCGCCCTGCTCGCCCTCTGGGTCGGCGACTACTCGCTCAACCTGCTCACCCTCGGCGCGCTCACCATCGCGGTCGGCCGGGTGGTCGACGACTCGATCGTCGTGCTGGAGAACATCAAGAGACATCTGGAGTACGGCGAGCCGAAGCGGCAGGCGATCCTCACCGGCGTCCGCGAGGTGGCCGGCGCGGTGACCGCCTCCACCCTCACCACGGTCGCCGTCTTCGCGCCGATCGCGCTGGTGGGCGGCTTCGTCGGGCAGCTCTTCGCGCCGTTCGCGATCACCGTCACGGTGGCCCTGCTCGCCTCGCTGCTGGTCTCGCTGACCGTCATCCCGGTGCTGGCGTACTGGTTCCTCAAGCCCTCCGACGGCACGGCGGACGACGCCGCGGTGCGCCGGGAGGCGGAGGAGAAGGAACTGCGCAACCCGTTGCAGCGGGCGTACCTGCCGGTGATCGGGTTCGCGACCCGTAAGCGGGGCACCCGGTGGATCACGCTGGGGCTCGGCATGCTCGTCCTGCTCGGCACCTTCGGCCTGTCGAGCCAACTGGAGACAAACTTCATCGACGACTCCGGCCAGGACACCCTGAGCATCACGCAGGAGCTGCCGGCGGGCACCGGGCTGGCCGGCACCGACGCGGCGGCCCGCCAGGTCGAGGCGGTGCTGGAGCGGACCGAGGACGTCGAGACGTACCAGGTGACGGCGGGGGCCGGGGACAACCCGTTCACCGGCGGCGGCGGCAACAACGTCGCCAGCTGGTCGCTGGCCCTCGGCGAGGGCACCGACGCCAAGGAGATGCAGGAGACCCTGCGCCGTGAGTTCGACGCGCTGGGCGAGGCTGTCGGCGAGATCAGCTTCGGCGGCGGGCAGGGCGGAGCGGCGGCCAACCAGCTCCAGGTCATCGTCCAGGGTGCCGACCCGGCGGCGCTGAACCGGGCCGCCGAAGAGGTCAAGTCGGCGATGGACGGGCTGGAGGGCGTCGAGGACGTCTCGACCAGCCTCGCCGCGCGGGTGCCACGCGTCGAGGTCACCGTCGACCGGGTCGCCGCCGGCCGGGTCGGGCTCACCGAGGCAGCGGTCGGTCAGCTGGTGGCCCAGGCCTTCCGGGGCGCGCCGCTCGGCCAGGTGACGCTGGACGAGGGGCAGCGGGACGTGGTGCTGCGGTTCGCGGCCAAGCCGCCGGTCTCCGTGGCGGAGCTGCGTGCCCTGCCGGTCGGGCCGGTGAAGCTCGACGACATCGCCGATGTCACCGAGACCGAGGGCCCGCAGCAGGTGAGCCGCATCAACGGCGAGCGCAGCGTCACCGTCACCGGTACGGCCACCGGCTCGAACCTCGGCGCCATCAGCCAGGAGCTGCAGAAGAAGCTGGACGGCATCGATGTGCAGGGGGCGAGCTTCGAGATCGGCGGAGTCAGCGCCGACCAGGAGGAGGCCTTCGCGGACCTGGGCCTGGCGGTGCTCGCGGCCATCGCGATCGTCTTCCTGATCATGGTGGCGACGTTCCGCAGCCTGGTCCAGGCGCTGATCCTGCTGATCTCCATCCCGTTCGCGGCGACCGGCGCCATCGGTCTGCTGCTGGCCACCGGCACCCCGATGGGCGTGCCGGCGCTGATCGGCGTGCTCATGTTGGTCGGCATCGTGGTGACCAACGCGATCGTGCTACTGGATCTCGTCAACCAGTACCGGGCCCAGGGCATGAGGGTCCAGGAGGCGGTGGTCGAGGGCGGCCGGCGCCGGCTGCGGCCGATCCTGATGACGGCGGTCGCCACCATCTTCGCGCTGCTGCCGATGGCGTTCGGCCTCACCGGGGAGGGCGGCTTCATCTCCAAGCCGCTGGCGATCGTGGTGATCGGCGGTCTGCTCAGCTCGACGCTGCTCACGCTGATCCTGGTGCCGACGCTGTACGCGATGGCGGAGAACACCAAGGAGTCGTTCCGGGCCCGGCGGGCGCGCCGCTCGGGCGGGTCGGCCCCGGCCGAGCCGGCGGGTGACGGCGGAGCCACCGGCGACACCGGCGGGACGCCCGCCGCCGAGCCGACCCCGGTCCCCGTCGGTGGCCCCGCAGCCGCCGGCGAGGCACAGGCCGCCGACGCTCCGGCGGCGCGGCCGGCGCCGTCGGGCGCGCTCGTGGACGGCACCGACCAGTTCGAGGTGCTGCGGCTGCCGAAGAGCCGCAAGTCCCCGCTGCCGCCGGCCGAGTAACGGCACGTACGCGAACGCCCCCGACGGACCCGTCCGTCGGGGGCGTTCGCGTTCGGTCGGGTACCCGCCGTCGATCTGGTTCGCCGGTCGCCGCCCGGTAGGGTCCGGGCGTGCCGTCCACCGCCTCGGTTCTCACCCGCAACCGGAACTTCCGCCACCTGTTCCTCGCCGAGCTGCTGGTCTTCGGCGCCGACTGGTTCGTCATGGTGCCGCTGCTGGTGTTGCTGCCGGAGCTGACCGGCAGCGGCGTGTGGGGTGCTCTGGTGCTCGCCGTCGACACCGGCGTCGTGGCGTTGCTCCTGCCGTACACGGGCACGATCGCCGACCGGTTCGACCGGCGGAAGATCATGATCATCTCGAACGCCGCAGCCCTGCTCGGCGTGCTCCTCCTGCTCGGGGTGCGCAGCGCCGGTACCGCCTGGCTCGCGATGGCCGGCATCGGCGTGGTTGCGGTCGCCAAGGCGTTCTACTCGCCAGCGGCCCAGGCCGCCCTGCCCAACGTGCTCGACCCCGACGAACTGGCCGCCGGCAACGCTGTCGCCGGTTCGGCCTGGGGCACGATGACCATCGTCGGAGCGTCCCTCGGCGGGGTGCTCAGCGCCGCCTTCGGCCCGTACGTCTGCTTCTGGGTGGCGGCGGTCGGCCTGGTCGTCGCCGGGGGCCTGGCCATGCTGATCCGCCGGCCGTTGCAGGCGCCCCGCGACGCCGGCCGACCGGCGCAGCGGACCTGGCCCGCGATCCACGAGGCACTCAGCTACATCGGGCACCGGCCGAGGGTGCTGGCGCTGGTCACCGTGAAGTCGGCCGTCGGCCTGGGCAACGGCGTGCTGACGGTGTTCCCGCTGCTCGCGGCGGTGTACGGCGTGGGCCCGCTGGGCGCCGGGCTGCTCTTCGCCGTGCGGGGGGCGGGGGCGCTGGTCGGCCCGATCCTGATGCGCCGGGTACTGACCAACCGGGCCTGGCTGCTGCCCGGGCTGGCCCTGTCGATGTCCCTCTACGGCCTGGCCTACCTCGGCACCTCGGTCGTCACCTGGTTCCCCCTGGTGCTGGCCCTGGTCTTCGTCGCGCACTTCGCCGGGGGAAGCAACTGGGTGATGTCGAACTTCGCCCTCCAGGGCGAGGTGCCGGACCGGCTACGGGGCCGCGTCTTCGCCACCGACATGATGCTGGCGACCCTGGCCATCTCGGTCAGCCAGCTCGCGGTGGCCGCCGTGGTGGACACGGTGGACGAGAGGGTGGTGCTGGCCAGCTGCGGCCTGGTCACGGTGGTCTACGCGATCGGCTGGCGGATCGCCACCCGCCGGCTCTCCCTCACCGAGCCGGCCGCGCAGCCCGCCCCGGGCGCCGTCCGCTGAACCGGCCGCCGGTCAGAGCCGGCCAGCCCCGGCGTCCGCCGGCCCGTCCGGCTGGGACCGGCCGCCCCACTGAGCCGGGACGTGGGCGCCGCCGTCCGCGCCCCATCCCGGGCCGGCCGGCGGCACCGGCTGGCCGCCCGGCACCGGCTGGCCGCCGCCGGAGGGGCCCGCCTCCGCGCCGCTTGCCCGCCGCCCGGTCAGCACGGCCGCGATCAGCAGGCCCACCCCGAGCGGGTACGTCAGGGCCAGCAGCCCGTTCATGGTCAGGCTCAGCAGCTGGAAGTTGGACCGGCCCCGGACGGAGCTGAGCAGTTCAGGCAGCAGCAGGGTCCACGCCAGGCTGAGCATGGTGCCGAGCAGCAGCACGCCGAGCCCGGACAAGGTCAGCAGCCGGGCCGGTCGGGGCAGCCGGCGCCCGGCCGTCGTGGCCAGGACGAGACCGATCACCAGCACCAGCACCGTGGGTGCCTGGAAGATGGCGGTCGTCGCCACGTACCCGAAATTGCGCATCCTGCCCCCAGCCGCCGGCCCGTCGGGGTCAGGCTAACGGACCGGCGCATGCGTCACCGTCCGGTGGAGACGGCCGCCGGGAGCCGTCCCATCCGGCGGGTGGAGGTCCGTGCCGCCGGTACGGAGCCCTAGCATGAGCGCGTGCCGACGACATTCAGCTCCGGCCCGGTCCGGGTCCGGGTTCCCGCCACCAGCGCCAACCTGGGGCCCGGCTTCGACGCCCTGGGACTCGCCCTGGCACTCCACGACGACTTGGTCGCCGAGGTGACACCGGAGGGGGTCACGGTGGCCGTGACCGGGCAGGGTGCCGGCGAGTTGCCGGCCGACGACCGGCACCTCGTCGTCCGCGCCATGCGGGCCGCCTTCGAGGCGCTCGGCGGGCAGCCGCCGGGGCTGGCGGTCGAGTGCGTCAACCGCATCCCGCAGGCCCGCGGGCTGGGCTCCTCGTCCGCCGCGATCGTGGCCGGGGTGCTGCTGGCCCGCGCGCTGGTGACCGACGGCGAGGACCGGCTCGACGCCGCCGCCGTGCTGCGGCTCGCCGCCGAGATCGAGGGTCACCCGGACAATGTGGCCCCGTGTCTGCTCGGCGGCTTCACCCTGGCCTGGACGGAGCCGTCGGGTGCCCGGGCGGTGTCGCTGCCGGTCGCCGACGGCGTACGGCCGACGGTCTTCGTGCCGGCGGAGCGCGGCCTCACCGCGACCGCGCGGGCCGCGCTGCCCGCCACCGTGCCCCATGCCGACGCGGCGCTGAACGCCGGCCGCTCCGCACTGCTGGTGCACGCGTTGACGACCGACCCGGGTCTGCTGCTGCCGGCCACCGTCGACCGGCTGCACCAGGACTACCGCGCGGACGGCATGCCGGGTAGTGCCACACTGGTGAAAGCGCTGCGTGCGGCTGGTGTGGCGGCTGTGATCAGTGGGGCGGGGCCGACCGTTCTGGCCCTGACCGAGCCGCCTGAGGGCTTTGATCCGGGAACAGGTTGGCAGGTCTGGCGGTTGGATCCAGACGGGCACGGGGCACAGGTTGCCCGGGGTAGACTGGGACACGCAGAGCGGGACCCTGTTGCCGCAGGTCGGAAGAGTTGATTACGCTCTAGACTTAGCACAGCCGCGAAGCATGCGATCTCCCTGCGGGTCGGCGCACCCCCGAAGCTTTCGGCGGTCAGCCCGTCACCCCTGCCTAGGCCCACGCCGCACCGCAGTCTTCACAGGTCGCCGCAGACGGCGAGACCTGCTCACCGACGTTTGGTGAGTCGGGAAACCGACCGGCTGCTGTGTCACAGACTCCCGCGACGCGTCCATGCGAGGCGGGTGCACCGAGGCCGCCCGGCCACCTTGTTTTCGACTCCGGGCAGTCCCGGCCTATCGAGGGAAGGAATCCATTGAGCGACACCACCGACGTGACGTCGGATGTTTCCAACGTCGCTGGCGATGCCACCACCGCCGCCCCCGCCCGTCGTCGGCGCAGCGGCACCGGCCTGTCGGCGATGCTGCTGCCGGAGCTGCAGAGCCTGGCCGCGTCGCTCGGCATCTCGGGCACGGCTCGCATGCGTAAGGGCGAGCTGATCAGCGCGATCTCCGAGCGGCAGGGCGGCGCCGCCGCCGGGACCCCTCGACCACGGGCCGAGGTCGCGGCCGCTGCCGCTCCCGCCCGTGAGGAGGTCCACGCCGAGGTCCGCGAGACCACCGAGCGGCCGGCGGCCGAGCGACGCACCGCGGAGCAGCCCAAGGCGGAGCCGGCGGCTGCCGAGACTGAGGGCCGCAGCCGGACCCGGCGCAGCCGGGCCGCCGCCGCCGAGGCTCGTGCCGCTGAGGCTCGTCCCGCGGAGACCCGTGCTGCGGAGACCCGTCCCGCTGAGGCGCGGGCCGCGGAGGCCCGTCCCGCGGAGCCGCGCGCGGACGAGGCCGAGGCCGGCGAGCGTGCCGACCGGGCCGAGGGCCGTGGCCGTGCCGAGCGCGGTGAGCGTGCCGAGCGGGGCGATCGTGCCGAGCGCGGTGAGCGGGGCGATCGTGCCGAGCGGGGCGACCGTGCCGAGCGCGGTGAGCGGGGCGACCGTGTCGAGCGGGGCGACCGTGTCGAGCGGGGCGACCGTGTCGAGCGGGGCGACCGTGCCGAGCGGGGCGATCGTGCCGACCGCAACGAGCGGGGCGACCGTGCCGAGCGGGGCGACCGCAACGAGCGTGCCGAGCGGGGCGACCGTAACGACCGCAACGAGCGCGGTGACCGGGGGCAGCGCGTCGAGCGCGACAACGACGGCGACGACGACGAGAGCGGCGGCCGGCGTGGCCGGCGCAGCCGGTTCCGGGACCGTCGCCGGGGCCGCGGCGAGCGGGCCGAGGACGGCGGCGGCCGCGACACGGGCGGGCGCGAGCCGCAGGTCGGCGAGGACGACGTGCTCGTCCCGGTGGCCGGCATCATCGACGTGCTCGACAACTACGCCTTCGTCCGGACCACCGGCTACCTGGCCGGGTCGAACGACGTCTACGTCTCGATGTCGCAGATCAAGAAGTACGGCCTGCGGCGCGGTGACGCCATCACCGGTGCGGTGCGCGCGTCGCGCGACGGCGAGCAGCGGCGGGACAAGTACAACCCGCTGGTGCGGCTGGACACCATCAACGGGATGGAGCCGGACGAGGCCAAGCGCCGGCCGGAGTTCTACAAGCTGACCCCGCTCTACCCGCAGGAGCGGCTGCGCCTGGAGACCGAGCCGCACATCCTCACCACCCGGGTCATCGACCTGGTCATGCCGCTCGGCAAGGGCCAGCGTGCGCTGATCGTGTCGCCGCCGAAGGCGGGTAAGACGATGGTGCTCCAGGCCATCGCGAACGCGATCACGCACAACAACCCGGAGTGCCACCTGATGGTGGTGCTGGTGGACGAGCGGCCCGAAGAGGTCACCGACATGCAGCGGTCGGTGAAGGGTGAGGTCATCGCGGCGACGTTCGACCGTCCGCCGCAGGACCACACCACGGTGGCGGAGCTGGCGATCGAGCGGGCCAAGCGCCTGGTCGAGCTGGGCCACGACGTGGTCGTGCTGCTCGACTCGGTGACCCGTCTCGGTCGGTCGTACAACCTGGCGGCGCCGGCCAGCGGCCGGATCATGTCGGGTGGTATCGACTCCACCGCGCTCTACCCGCCGAAGCGCTTCCTGGGAGCGGCCCGCAACATCGAGAACGGCGGCTCGCTGACCATCCTCGCCACCGCGCTGGTGGAGACCGGATCCATGGCGGACACGGTCATCTTCGAGGAGTTCAAGGGCACCGGCAACGCGGAACTGAAGCTGGATCGGAAGATCGCCGACAAGCGGACCTTCCCGGCCATCGACATCCACCCGTCCGGCACGCGCAAGGAGGAGATCCTGCTCGCGCCGGAGGAGTTGGCCATCATCCACAAGCTCCGCAAGGTCCTGCACTCGCTGGATTCGCAGGCGGCGCTGGACCTGCTGCTCGACAAGCTCAAGCAGACCCGTACCAACATCGAGTTCCTGATGCAGATCGCGAAGTCGACGCCGGGGGAGTGACCCTTCCCGGGTGAGACGAGAGAGAAGGGCACGGCCATGAGGCCGTGCCCTTCTCTCGTTTCCACTCTCGTTCCTTCGCCCCGCGGTGTCGGTGCGAGCCGGCGTCGATGACGGTCGGTAACCTCCCCTGCGCCGCGTCTTTGAAGTGACTCTGGGTAGCTGCCGGCAGTCGCGCGGCGAGCCCTTCCGCCCGCCCTTCGCCGTCAAGAACGCCTGACCAGCAGTTTTGCCGGACGGCCGGATCGTGCCGCCCCGCTCTTCCCGGCCCCTTTGCTCTGCAGCCACATGCGCACCGCTTACATAGCGTGCCCGGTGCGTATGTGGCTGCAGAGCAAAGGGGAAGCGACGGGAGGGTGTGGCGGTCGAGGTTGGCCACTCTCCGTGGCTGCCGTGGTGGACATTGGTGGTGTGGTTCGCGGAGTGGGAGGCGACCCCGGAGGGCCGCCCCGGAGGGCCGCCCCGGAGGGCCGCCCCGGAGGACCGTCCCGGAGGACCGTCCCGGAGGGCCGCCGCCCCGGAGGGCCGCCCCGGAGGGCCAGCCAGGGGGCGGTGGGGACGGCAGCCGGAAGGGTGGAGTTTTCCTTCGCTTTGGCTGGCGGGTATTGAAACTTCTATTCACGATCCGGTTGACTGTCGCCCATGCGTACCCGCAGACGATCCTCCCGGCTCGCAGGTGTCCTGCTGCTGACGCCGCTGCTCACCATGGCCGGCACCGTGCCGGCGAGCGCCGGTGCGCCGACTCCGGCCACCGATCCCTCCGTCACCGCTGCCGAGGACGCGCCACGCGCGTCCTCGCACCCCTCCGGCTCCGTGACGCTCGCCAGCGACCTGGCGGCGAGCACGTCGGCCGCCGGGGCCCCGACCGGCGTCGAGCCGGCCGGCGGGCTGGAGACCGCGAAGACCACCCGCCCGGTCGCCCCGGGGCTCGACCTGACCTCCTTCGACCGGTACGACGCCGACGGCTGGTTGCGCGCCGACGCGCTCACCGCCGACCTCACCGGCGGCGTCACCGTGGACTACGTCAACTCCGGCGCGGTCAGCCGGGCCGAGCCGCTGCGCGGTGCGGTCGACGCCTCCCGCGCGGTCGCCGCGGTCAACGGCGACTTCTTCGACATCAACAACTCCGGCGCGGCCCAGGGCATCGGTATCCGCGACGGCGAGCTGGTCCAGTCCGCGGTCAGCGGGCACCGCAACGCCGTCGCGATCACCACCGAGGGCCTCGGCCGGGTGATCGAGGTGAACTTCGACGGCACCGCGACGCTGCCCACCGGTCCGGTGGCGTTGACCCAGTTCAACAACATGATCCAGGCGAACGGGATCGGCGTGTTCACCGCGCTCTGGGGGTCGTACACCCGGGAACGTGCGGTCCTCGGCGCCGCCCGCGTCACGGAGGTCACGGTGGTCGACGGCCGCGTCGCCACCGTCGCCGGCACGGCCGGCAGCGGACCGGTCCCGGCCGGCACCACCGTGCTGCTCGGCCGCGACGCCGGCGCGGACGCCCTCGCCGGCCTGCGGCCCGGCGACCCGGTGACGGTCGCCTACCAGCCCAAGGCGTCCGACGGCAGCAGCCTGCACGCGGCAGTCGGGGGCAGCCACGTGCTGGTCCGCGACGGTGTGGTGCAGAGCATCGCCGACGCGTCGCTGGCCCCGCGCACGTCGGTCGGCTTCTCCGCCGACGGCCGCCGGATGATCATGCTGACGGTGGACGGCCGGCAGGTCGACAGCCGTGGCGTCACCCTGACCGAGATGGGCCGCATGATGGCCGAACTCGGCGCGCACCACGCGCTCAACCTCGACGGCGGCGGCTCCTCGACGCTGCTCGCCCGGGAGCCGGGCGCGGCGGCCGTGCAGGTGGAGAACAGCCCGTCCGACGGCAGCGAGCGGGCCGTGCCCAACGGCCTGGCCATCTACGCGCCGAAGGGCAGCGGCCGGCTCACCGGGTACTGGCTGGAGACCGCCAGCGACCCGACCACCGCGCCGGGCGTCGCGCCGGTGCGCGGCGGGCGGCCCGACCGGGTCTTCCCCGGCCTGACCCGACGGCTCACCGCCGCCGGTCACGACGAGACGTACGGCCCGGCGGCCGGCGCGCCGACGTGGCGGGCCAACCCGGCGGTGCACGGCATCGTCGACAGCCAGGGCCGCTTCCGGGCCCTCCTGCCTGGGCGCACCACGGTCACCGCCTCGCGGGACGAGGCCCAGGGCACCCTCGACCTGACCGTGCTCGGGCCGCTGGCCCGGATCGACTCCACCGTGGAGCGGGTCGGCCTGACCGGCGCGCAGGGCAGCGCGCTGTTCGGCGTGGTCGGCTACGACGCCGAGGGCAACACCGCGCCGATCGAGCCCGCCGACCTGCGGCTCGACTACGACAAGGACCTGCTGAAGATCACCCCGACCGCCGACGGCAACCTCGCCGTCACCGCCCTGCGGGACACCGGCTCGGCGTTGGTCACCGTCCACGTCGGCCGGAGCAGCACCGTCCTGCCGGTCACCGTCGGACTCACCGACGTGCCGGTGGCCAACTTCGACGACGCGGCGGCCTGGAAGTTCAGCCAGGCCCGGGCCAGCGGCGCGGTCGCGCCCGCGCCCGGCCGGACCGGCACGGGCCTGAAGATGACGTACGACTTCAGCCAGTCCACCGGCACCCGAGCCGCGTACGCCGACCCGCCGGCCTGGATCACGGTGCCCGGCCAGCCGCAGGCGTTCGGCATGTGGATCCACGGCAACGGCACGGGGGAGTGGCCCAGCCTGCACCTGCACGACGCGCAGGACACCCAGCACGTGCTCCGCGGCCCGCTGATCACCTGGACGGGCTGGAAGTACGTCGAGCTCGCCGTACCGGCCGGCGTGCAGTACCCGGTGCGGGTCAGGCGGTTCTACGTGGCCGAGACCAACGCCGCCGCGCAGTACCGCAGCGAGGTGATCATCGACGAGCTGGTGGCGAAGGTGCCGCCCACTGTCGACGTGCCGGCCGAGAAGCCGCGTACCGACCGGGTGGTGCTGCGCGACGGCACGGTGGACGGCGCGCCCTGG
The DNA here is from genome assembly GCF_040643815.1 of Micromonospora sp. NPDC047074. Classification (NCBI taxonomy): domain Bacteria; kingdom Bacillati; phylum Actinomycetota; class Actinomycetes; order Micromonosporales; family Micromonosporaceae; genus Micromonospora; species Micromonospora sp. NPDC047074. The sequence continues at coordinate 101,813 of NZ_JBEYVB010000016.1, read as the reverse complement.
CGCTTCGCCGTCCTGTCCGACGCGCAGTTCGTCGCGGCGAACCCGGACAGCGACCTGGTCGCCCAGGCCCGCCGTACGCTCCGCGAGGTCAAGGCGGCGAACCCGGACTTCCTGGTGATCAACGGCGACTTCGTGGACACCGCCTACCCGGCCGACTTCGCGCTGGCCAAGCGGATCCTGGACGAGGAGCTGGGCGGGGAGGTGCCCTACTACTACGTGCCCGGCAACCACGAGATCATGGGCGCCCCGATCGCCAACTTCCGGGCCGCCTTCGGCGCCACCGAACGGACCTTCGACCACAAGGGCACCCGGTTCGTGACGCTGAACTCGTCGACCGGCTCGCTGCGCGGCGGCGGCTTCGACCAGGTGCGGATGCTGCGCGAGGCGCTCGACTCGGCGGCCGGTGACCCGGCCGTCGGCTCGGTGGTCGTGCTGCACCACCACCCGCCGCGCGACCCGAGCCCGGCCAAGGCCAGCCAGCTCGGCGACCGGAAGGAGGCGGCGCTGCTGGAGCAGTGGCTGGCCGACTTCCAGCACCGCACCGGCAAGGGCGCGGCGTTCGTCGGCGGGCACGTCGGCACCTTCCACGCCGACCGGGTCGACGGGGTGCCGTACCTGATCAACGGCAACGCGGGCAAGAACCCCTCCACGCCGGCCGACCAGGGCGGCTTCACCGGCTGGACGGAGTTCGGGGTGGACCCGGTGACTCCGGCCGAGGCCGCGCTGGCCCGCATCAACCCCCTCGTCGAGGGCCCGCGCTGGGTCAGCGCCGAGACCCACGCGCACGTCGACGCGCTCACGCTGGCCGCCCCGGCCAGCGTGGCGGTCGGTATCCCGGCGACGGTCACCGCCGCGGTGACCCAGCCGGGCGGGCGTACGGTGCCGGTGGCGGCGCCGGTGAGCGCGGACTGGTCCGGCTCGCCGAACGTGCACGTCGGCTCGATCCTCGGGCTGAAGCCCTGGCACGTGGCCCGCTTCGACCCGGCCACCGGCAAGCTCACCGCCCTGCGCCCCGGCGCGCAGGTCAAGCTGGCCGTCGCGGTCAACGGCGCGCACGCCGAGGCGACGATCACCCTGACGGCCGCCGCGGCTCCCGCCGCCTGAGATGTAAGGAAGGGCACCTTCCTATCGCGTACGCGATAGGAAGGTGCCCTTCCTTACACGCACCGCCCCGTGCGGGCCTGCGGCACGGGCAGCGGCAGCGTACGGCCCTCCAGGTAGCGCTCGTGCAGTCGGCGGATCCACGCCTCGCCGACCCGGTCGGCCTCGGGGCGGGCGGCGTCGCGGCGCAGGCACTCCGCCAGCGGCACGTCCGTGAAGTCGTGCACCTCGAACTCGGCGCCGTGCCGGGCGGCCAGGTCGGCCCAGTCGCGCAGAGTCCTCGACCGCAGGTTGGTGTCGTCGACGCAGACGTCGGCCCGGGCCCGCAGCAGCGCCTCCACCTGGGCCCGCTGCACGACGGTGACCTGCCACTCCGCCCACTGGGTGAACAGCCGCTCGCCGTGCAGCATCCGGCGCAGGTCGTCCCGGTTGACCCGGACGACGGACGGCTGGAGCGTCCGGGCGAACGTGGTCTTGCCGGAGGCGGGCAGCCCCCGGGTGGCGATCAGGCGGGCCATCGCGTCCTCCGTTCGTGTGTCCCGGCGGGCCGGCCCCGGCCGCCTCACCGTGCCCCGGACGGGGTACGGCCCCCGACGGTGGCCGTGCCGGTGAATGCCCGGCCGGGCGGCGGGAATGCGGCAGGTGCGGCGGACGTTGTCGATGCCGGACCAGCCGTGCGGCCCGATTGCCGGGCCGGCGCACGCCCATGGCACACTGGTCAATCGGCCACCGGTTCCGGTTCACGCCCGAGTCCGTCGCGCTCCGCGACGGATACCGACGGCGACCCGGCGACCATCCACGAGAGGACCGAGGCGAGATGAAGCCCAACATCCACCCGGAGTACGTGACCACCGAGGTCAGCTGCTCCTGCGGTAACACGTTCACCACCCGTAGCACCGCCAAGGGCGGCTCGATCCACGTCGAGACCTGCAGCGCCTGCCACCCGTTCTACACCGGCAAGCAGCGCGTCCTGGACACCGCCGGCCGGGTGGCGAAGTTCCAGCAGAAGTACGCCAAGGTTCAGGCCAAGAAGGCCAAGTAGCTCCTCGTTCGACGCCCGCGTCCGGTCTCGTGCCGGACGCGGGCGTCGTCCGTATTGCCCCGGATCAGCCTGCCGTCCCGTCGCCCAAGGAGCCTCCCCAGCATGAGCAGCGAGCGTCTGGCCGCCCTCCTCGACGAGTACGCCGAGCTGGAGAAGCGGCTGGCGGACCCGGCCATCCACGCCGACCAGGGCACCGCCCGCCGGGTCGGCCGCCGGTACGCCGAGCTGGTTCCGCTGCACAAGGCGGCCGAGGAACTGGAGCAGGCCCGCGCCGATCTCGCGGCGGCCCGGGAGCTGGCCGCCGAGGACGCGTCCTTCGCCGCCGAGGCGGAGTCGATCGCGGCGGGCCTGCCGGCGCTGGAGGAGCGGCTGGCGGAACTGCTGATCCCGCGCGACCCGCACGACGCCAAGGACGTGATCGTCGAGATCAAGGCTGGCGAGGGCGGCGAGGAGTCCGCCCTGTTCGCGGGCGACCTGCTGCGGATGTACACCCGGTACGCCGAGCGGCGCGGCTGGCTCACCGAGGTGCTCGACGCCCAGGAGTCGGATCTGGGCGGCGTGAAGGACGTCTCGCTGGCGATCAAGACCAAGGGCGTGCCCGAGGGCGGCAACGGCGTCTGGTCCCGGCTCAAGTGGGAGGGCGGCGTGCACCGGGTGCAGCGCGTCCCGGTCACCGAGTCGCAGGGCCGCATCCACACCAGTGCCGCCGGTGTGCTGGTGCTGCCGGAGGCGGAGGACGTCGACGTCACCATCGACCCGAACGACCTGCGGATCGACGTGTTCCGTTCGTCGGGGCCGGGCGGCCAGTCGGTGAACACCACGGACTCGGCGGTCCGGATCACGCACGTCCCGACCGGCATCGTGGTGTCCTGCCAGAACGAGAAGTCCCAGTTGCAGAACCGGGAGCAGGCGATGCGGATCCTGCGTGCCCGGCTGCTGGCGGCGGCCCAGGAGCAGGCCGACGCGGCCGCCTCGGACGCCCGCAAGGCCCAGGTCCGCACCGTGGACCGCTCCGAGCGGATCCGCACCTACAACTTCCCGCAGAACCGGATCACCGACCACCGGATCGGCTACACCGCGTACAACCTGGACCTGGCGGTCGCCGGCGACCTGGACGGCGTCCTCGACGCGCTCGCGGAGGCCGACCGCGCCGCCCGCCTCGCCGGCGACACCGAGCTGGCCCGCCGCTGACCCGGGTCAGGAGGCGCGGGGGCGGGTCTTCGCGCGGAGCATCTCGCGGTCGGCGGCCTGGAAGGCGTTGCTGAGCGCGTCGCGCAGCCCCGGGCCGGTGGCGCCCACCTCGGCGAACCCGACGCTGACGCCGACCGGGGTGCCGGGCACCAGCGACTCCCAGTCCTCCGTGCGTACGGCGGCGTCGATCCGGCGGCCCACCTCGACCGCTTCGGCCATCCCGGCGCCGGGGAGCACCACCACGAACTCGTCCCCGCCGTAGCGGGCCACGAAGTCACCCCGGCGCATCACCCGGTTGATCACCCCGGCGACCCGCTGGAGCACCAGGTCGCCGGAGTGGTGCCCGTGCCGGGTGTTGACCGCCTTGAAGCCGTCCAGGTCGCAGACGCCGATCACCACGGGGTCGCCGTGCGCGATCACCGTGGCGATGTAGCGCTCCAGCCGGCGCCGGTTGGGCAGCCCGGTCAGCGGGTCGGTCAGGGCCTCGCCCTCGAAGCGGGCCGCCTCGCGGCGCATCTCCTCGTGGTCGATGCGGGCGGCGATGCCGTCGATGTAGACGTCCCGGAGCCGGTCGTTGCGTTGGGCGGCCAGCCGGAACGCGAGCCGGTCGGCCCGGTGTGCCCCCGCGTGGTCGCCGGAGCGGGCCAGGGCGATGCTGCGCAGCCGCGCCGGTTCCGCCGCGCCGAGCGTCTCGGTGGAGACCTGGACGCTGTCCAGCCGGGTGACCGCCTCGATCGGCCGCCCCTCGGCCACGGCCAGGCAGACCTGGCCGAGCTGGCGCATGTCCCGGGCCCGGGCGCTGTCCCCGCCGTGGCCGAGCAGCCGGGCCGGGGCGGCGTCCGGGTCGACGTCCAGCCGGTCGCCGAGGGACGCCCGCCGGGCGGCCGCGTAGCCGTACGCGGCCAGGCTGCTCGGCCGCAGCTTCCCGGCCCGCCCGCTGCGCAGGAACCGGTCGAGGTCGGCGGCGACGTCCCGCAGCACCCGCAGGCAGCCGTCGCTGTCGCCGTTGTGGTCCAGCGCCACCGCGTTGCGCAGCCGGATGCCGGGGGCGGCGAAGGTCTCCTCCGGGATCCCGGCGGCCGTGCCGAGCTGCCGGGCCCGCTCGATCGCGCCGAGGGCGTAGCCGTGGAAGCTGAGGTAGGAGTAGGCCATCGCGAGGTCGTGCCAGCCCCACGCGGTGTCCCGGTCCGGCTCGGGAACCGCGCCCAGCGCCCGGGCGGCCTTCACCAGGTGGGTGACGCAGCGGTCCAGCGCGCCCTGGTGGTGCGCGGCGAGCGCGGCCAGCGCGTTGAGGTGCCCGAGCAGGTAGGGCTCGGCGAGGTCGCGGACGACGGTGGAGGCCTCCTCGACGGCCCGGGTGTACTCCGCCGTCCGGCCGAGGTTGATCACCGCGGAGAGGCGCTGCACCAGGGCGTCGGCCCGCGCGTACGGGTCGGAGGTGGTGGCGATGACCTGGTCGAGGATCGCGTACGCCTCGGCGGACCGGCTGGACTCCTGGAGGGCGCGCGCCCGCGTCAGGGCGGCAACCTGGTCGGTGACCCGGTCGAGCCAACCCACGCGACCTCCCTGTCGTGTGCGTCCGGACGCATCCGCTCGTGATGTCCAGCGCGACGCCCCATGATTATCTCGTGAGCACCGTGCCGCAACACCCGTCCGAAGGGACGAGACGGCAGCGTCCTTCCGTGGCGGTCGCCCGGGCGTCCCGGGCCCTCGCCGACGCCGGCATCGTCTCCGCCCGTGCCGAGGCGGAACAGTTGGCCGCGTACGTGCTGGCGGTGCCCCGGGGCCGGCTGGCGCTAACCGACGGCCTGACCGCCGACCAGCTCGACCGGCTCGACGAGCTGGTCGCCCGGCGGATCGACCGGGAACCGTTGCAGCACCTGACGGGCAGCGCCGGCTTCCGGCACCTGGAGCTGGCCGTCGGGCCGGGCGTGTTCGTGCCCCGGCCCGAGACGGAGCTGCTCGCCGGCTGGGGCATCGCGCAGGGCCGGCGCCTGGGCGCCGGGCTGGTGGTGGACCTGTGCAGCGGCTCCGGCGCGATCGCCCTCTCGGTCGCCCAGGAGCTGCCCGGGGCCCGGGTGGTGGCGGTGGAACGGTCGGCGGCGGCGCTGCCCTGGCTGCGGCGCAACGCGGCGGCCCGGGCCGCCGCAGGAGACCGGCCGATCGAGGTGGTGGCGGCGGACGTCACCGCCCCCGGCCTGCTCGCCGATCTGGTGGGCCGGGTCGACGTGCTGCTCTGCAACCCGCCGTACGTGCCGTCGGACGTGGCGGTGCCCCCCGAGGTGGAACGGCACGATCCGGCGAGCGCGGTCTTCGGTGGCGCGGACGGCCTCTCGGTGATCCGCCCGCTGGTCGCCCGGGCGGCGGCGCTGCTGCGCCCGGGCGGGGTGTTCGGCGTCGAGCACGACGACACGCACGGCGCGACGGTGCCCGCGCTGCTCGCCGCGGACGGCCGGTTCGAGGCGGTCGCGGACCATCCGGATCTGGCCGGGCGGCCCCGCTTCGCGACGGCGTCCCGGCGGGCGGACGGCCCGCACGCCGTCTCCGACGTGACGTGGCAGACTGACTCCTCGTGATGCTCTACGACTGCCGGTCGCCCGCCGACCGGGACCGCGGCATCGCCGCTGCCGTCGAGGCGGTCAAGAACGGCGAGCTGGTCGTCCTGCCCACCGACACGGTCTACGGGATCGGCGCGGACGCGTTCACCCCGTACGCGGTCAAGGCCCTGGTGGACGCCAAGGGCGGTCCTCAGGCGCCGCCGCCGGTGCTGATCGGTTCCCGACACACCCTCGACGGTCTGGTCTACTCGCTGCCGCAGGCGGCCCGTGACCTCGTGGAGGCGTTCTGGCCCGGGGCGCTGACGATCGTCGTGACGCACTCGCCGAGCCTGCGCTGGGACCTCGGCGACACCTCCGGGACGGTGGCGGTGCGGATGCCGCTGCACCCGGTGGCGCTGGAGGTGTTGCGGGAGACCGGCCCGATGGCGGTCGCCTCGGCCAACAGGTCCGGCCAGCCGGCCGCCCTCACCGCCGAGGAGGCCCGCGACCAGCTCGCCTACTCGGTGCGGGCCTACCTGGAGGCCGGGCCGTGCCCGGATCCGGTGCCGAGCACCATCGTGGACCTCACCGGCGACGTGCCGAGGGTCCTCCGCGAGGGCGCCGTCGGGCTGGACAAGCTGCGCGACGTGGTGCCCGACATCCTGACCGGGCAGGGAGTCTGAGTGCCTCCGTTCACCGTGTTGCACGTGTGCATGGGCAACATCTGCCGGTCGCCGATGGCCGAGCGGCTGCTGGCCCTGGCCGTCGGGGAGCGGCTGGCCCGCCGGGAGGTCGACCCCGCCCGCGCCGACGAGCTGCTGCACAGCCACAGCTCCGGCACCGGCGGCTGGCACGCGGGGGAGGAGATGAACCCGCCGGCGGCCCGCCAGGTGACCACCCGGGGCGGCAGCGTGACCGGCTTCGCCGCGCGCAAGCTCCGCTCCGACCAGATCGACGCCGCCGACCTCGTCCTCACCGCGACGGCCGACCAGCAGGAGTACGTGGTGGCGCTGCGCCCCGACGCCGCGTCGCGCACGTTCGTGCTGGGCGAGTTCGGCCGGCTGCTCGCCAGGGTGGACGCCGCCGGGCTGCCGCCGGCCGAGGTCACCCCCGACGCGGTGTACGCCCGCGGCGTGGCCCTGGTGGAGGCCGCCCACGCCGCCCGCGAGGACGCCACCCCGCTGCCCACCGACGATCTCGACGATCCGTGGGGGCGCGGCGACCAGTGCTTCAGCCGGGTCGCCGACGAGATCGAGGAGACCGTCCACCCGCTCGCCGCCGCGCTCCTGCCGTAACCCGCCCGAGGTACCCCCGCGCGTGAGTTTCCTGCGGGTTTGGGGGAAAGGGGCGGAGAAGAGGGTCTTTCAGGCCATTCTGGGTGGGTCCTGACCGGCTCCTGCGGGGAGAGCTGATGACCCGGGCACGCCTCGACAAACTGTTCACCGTGCTGCTCGCCGGCGCACTCGCCGGGCTGGCGCTGGCGGTGGCGGCCCTCCCGGCCGCGCTGGTCTTCGGGATCGGGTTCTCGGCGCTCGCCGCGCCGTACTCGGAACTGCCGAACTCGCTGCGCACGCCGCCCACGGCCCAGCGCTCGAACCTCTACGCCAGCGACGGCACCACCCTGATCACCTCCTTCTACCAGGAGGACCGGGTGGACGTGCCGCTGGCCGAGGTGGCGCCGGTCATGCGGCAGGCGATCATCGCCGCCGAGGACGTCCGGTTCCACGAGCACAGCGGGGTCGACATGCGCGGCGCGGTGCGGGCCTTCACGGTGAACCAGGGGTCGGGGGAGACCCGGCAGGGCGCGTCCACGCTGACCATGCAGTACGTCCGCAACGTGCTCAGCAACGACCCCCGGCTCAGCGAGCGGCAGCGCGCCGCGGCCACCGAGCTGACCACCGCGCGCAAGATCCAGGAGATGCGGTACGCGCTGGCCCTGGAGCGGGAGCTGAGCAAGGACGAGATCCTCGCCCGCTACCTGAACATCGCCTACTTCGGGGCGGGCGCGTACGGGGTGGCCGCCGCGAGCCGGCGCTACTTCTCGAAGCCGCCGGCCGAACTCACCCTCGCTGAGGCGGCGCTGCTGGCCGGCCTGGTCCGCTCCCCGCACACCGACGACCCGATCAACGGCGACGCGGACGCGGCGCTCGCCCGCCGGGCGCACGTGCTGGACCGGCTGGTGGAGACCGACAAGGTCCCCGCCGAGGCGGCGGACCGGGCCCGGGCCGAGCAGTTGAAGCTGCGCCCCAGCCAGACGCCGAACGACTGCACGGCGGTCCCGGCGGCGCACAACGACTGGGGCTTCTTCTGCGACTGGTTCACCCGCTGGTGGAACGCCCAGCCGGCGTTCGGCGCGACGGTCGACGAGCGGCAGCTCGCGCTGCGCCGGGGCGGCTTCTCGATCGTCTCCTCGCTCGACCCGGCGGTGCAGCGCGCCACCAACGAGCAGGTGCGCCGGATCTACTCGGTGGACGACCGCCAGGCGGCGCCGACGGCGGTGGTCCAGCCCGGCACGGGCCGGGTGCTCGCCATGGCGGTGAACCGGACCTACGGCGTGGCCGCCAACCCGCGCGGGCAGAAGACCCACCCGAACACGGTCAACCAGTTGGTCGCCGGGGGCGGGGCGATCGAGGGCTACCAGGCCGGCTCCACGTTCAAACTCTTCACCGTGCTGGCCGCGGTGGAGTCCGGGCTGCCGCTGAGCACGGAGTACGACGCGCCGGATCGGCTCGTGACCGAGTATTCGGCGTCCGGGGCGGCGAGCTGCGACGGGTACTGGTGCCCGAGGAACGCCCGCGAGTCGATGGCCGGCGAGCACACCATGTGGACGGCCTTCGGCGAGTCGGTCAACACGTACTTCGCCCGGCTGACGGAGCGGGTCGGCGCGGACCGGGTGGTGGAGATGGCCGAACGGCTCGGGATCGTCTTCCGGGCCGAGTCCGACGCCCGGCTGGCCCGCCACGGTGCGCGCGAGTGGGGGCCGTTCACCCTCGGTGTCTCCGCCACCACCCCGCTCGACCTGGCCGGCGCGTACGCGGCGGTGGCGGCCGAGGGCCGGTGGTGCGCGCCGCTGCCGGTCGTCTCGATCGCGGACGCGGCCGGCCGCAGGGTGAACGCCGGCCAGCCGAACTGCCGGCAGGCCGTCGACGCGGACGTGGCCCGGGCGGCGGCTGACGTGGCCCGCTGCCCGGTCGGCGACCAGTCGATGTACCGGGAGTGCGACGGCGGGACCGCCGAAGGGCTGCGCCGGCAGGTCGGCCGGCCGGTGGCGGGCAAGACCGGCAGCTCCGACGGGTACGCGACGGAGACCGTGGTCGCCTTCACCCCGCAGCTGGCGGTCGCGTCGATCGCCACCAACCCCGACGATCCGCGCGACGCGGTCGGCCAGCGGGTGCAGGGTCAGCTGGTCGAGGCGGTGGGCGAGGTGCTCTCCTTCGCGCTGCGCGACGAGCCGGTCCGCGACTTCGTGCCGCCCAGCGAGGGGGCCGCCTTCCGGGTCACCGGCACCCGCGGCGGCAACTGAGCCGCCTGCCGGGCGGGCGACCGGGGCCCGCGGCGGCGAACCGAGCCGCCTACCGGGTCAGCGGGGCCCGCCTCCGATGGCGAGCCGCCGGGCCTCCTGCTCGGCCTGCCGGGCGATGTTGCGGGCCATCCCGCCGAAGACCACCGCGTGGAACGGCGCGACCCCGCCCCAGTAGGCGTGCCCGGACAGCCCGCGCGGCAGGAACACCGCCCGCTGGTGGTAGCGGCTGCGGTCGCCGTCCAGCGGGAGCACCCGCATCTCCAGCCAGGCGCGGCCGGGCAGCCGCATCTCGGCGCGCAGCCGCAGCAGCTCGCCCGGCACGACCTCCTCCACCCGCCAGAAGTCCAGCGCCTCGCCGACCCGGAGGCGGTGCGGGTCGCGCCGGCCACGGCGCAGCCCCACGCCGCCGATCAGCCGGTCCAGCCAGCCCCGGACCGACCAGGCCAGCGGGAACGAGTACCAGCCGTGCTCACCGCCGACCCCCTCGACGACCCGCCAGAGGGCGTCCGGTGGGGCGTGCACCACCCGTTCGCGCACGTCGGTGTAGGCGGTCCCGCCGGACCACTCCGGGTCGCTGGGCAGCGGTTCGGCCGGCGCGTCGGGGCCGCTCGCGGTCGACCACCGGGTCTCCACCTCGCCGTCGCGGACCTTCCGCAGGGCCAGCGCCACCGCCTGGTCGAAGCCGGTCAGCCCCTCCGGCGGGTCCGGGACGTGTGCCGCGATGTCGTGCTCGTGGGCGACGGCCTCGTGGACCAGGCTCTCCACCAGCGGCCGGGCGATCGCGTTCGGCACCGGGGTGACCAGGCCGACCCAGTACGAGGAGAGCGTCGGCGTGAGCGGCCGGACCGGCAGGATGACCCGTCGGCTCAGCCCGGCCACCCGCGCGTACCGCCGCATCATGTCCTCGAAGGTGAGGACGTCCGGCCCGCCGATGTCGAAGGCGCGGTTGACCTCCGGCGGCAGGCTCGCGCAGCCGGTCAGGTAGCGCAGCACGTCCCGGACGGCGATCGGCTGGATCCGGTTGCGGACCCAGCGCGGGGTGACCATGGCCGGCAGCCGCTCCGTCAGGTAGCGCAGCATCTCGAACGAGGCCGACCCCGAGCCGATGATCACCGCGGCCCGCAGCACCACCGTCGGCACCCCGCTGTCGAGCAGGATCCGGCCCACCTCGGCCCGGGAGCGCAGGTGCGCCGACGGGACCTCCCGGTCCGCCGCCGGCTCCGGCCCGCCCAGGTAGACGATCCGGCGTACGCCCGCGGCGCGCGCCGCCGCCGCGAACCCGGTGGCGGCCTCCCGGTCGGCGGTCTCGAAGCCGGCCTGGCCGAGCGAGTGCACCAGGTAGTACGCGACGTCGACGCCCGCGAAGGCGGCCGGCAGCGTCTCCGGCCTGCGCAGGTCGCCCTCGGCGATCTCGGCCCGCGCGGCCCACGGCACGTCCCGCAGCCGGCCGGCGTGGCGGGCCAGGCAGCGCACCGCGTGTCCCTCGGCCAGCAGGCGGGGCGCGAGCCGCCCGCCGATGTAACCCGTCGCTCCGGTGACCAGGCATCTCACGGCCTCCAGTGTGCGGCCCAATAGACTCTGACGTCGTGGCTACTGAGACGAGCACCTTCTGGGGGCCGGACTTCGACCAGCTCCGCACGACCGATCCGGAGATAGCCGAAGTGGTGCTCGGCGAGCTGGGCCGCCTCCGGGGCGGCCTGCAACTGATCGCCAGCGAGAACCTCACCTCGCCCGCGGTGCTGGCGGCGCTCGGCTCGACCCTGACCAACAAGTACGCCGAGGGCTACCCGGGCCGGCGCTACTACGGCGGCTGCGCCGAGGTCGACCGGGCCGAGGAGATCGGCATCGCCCGGGCGAAGGACCTCTTCGGCGCCGAGCACGCCAACCTCCAGCCGCACTCGGGCGCGAGCGCGAACCTGGCCGCGTACGCGGCGCTGGTGCAGCCGGGGGACACGGTGCTCGCGATGGACCTGCCGCACGGCGGCCACCTCACCCACGGCAGCCGGGTGAACTTCTCCGGCCGGTGGTTCCACACCGTCGGCTACACGGTCCGACGGGACACCGAGCTGATCGACTACGACGAGGTGCGGGATCTCGCTCGGGCGCATCGCCCCAAGATGATCATTTGCGGGGCCACGGCGTATCCCCGGTTGATCGACTTTCCGCGGTTCCGCGAGATCGCCGACGAGGTCGGGGCGTACCTGATGGTCGACGCGGCGCACTTCATCGGGCTGGTCGCCGGGAAGGCCATCCCGTCGCCGGTGCCGCACGCCGACGTCGTCTGCCTCACCACGCACAAGGTGCTGCGCGGGCCGCGCGGCGGCATGATCCTCTGCCGGGAGTCGCTGGCCCAGCGCATCGACAAGGCCGTCTTCCCGTTCACCCAGGGCGGCCCGCTGATGCACGCCGTGGCGGCCAAGGCGGTCGCCCTGCGCGAGGCCGCCCAGCCCGAGTTCCAGACCTACGCCGAGCGGGTGGTGGCCAACGCCCGGGCGCTCGCCGCCGGGCTGGCCGACGAGGGGATGCGGCCGGTCTCCGGGGGCACCGACACCCACCTCGCCCTGGTCGACCTGCGCGAGGTCGGGGTCACCGGCGCCGACGCCGAGGCGCGCTGCGACGCCGCCACCGTCACCCTGAACAAGAACGCGATCCCGTACGACCCGCAGCCGCCGGTGGTCGCCTCCGGCATCCGGGTGGGCACCCCGAGCGTCACCACCCAGGGCATGCGCGAGCCGGAGATGCGGCACGTCGCGGCACTGATCGCCCGCGCCGTGCGCACCGATCCGGCCGCCCCCGGGGGCACCGGCACCCTCGCCGGGATCGCCGGCGAGGTCGCCGAGCTGGCCGCCGCCTTCCCGGCGTACCCCCGATGACCGAGCCACGCGCGGGCGAGCCGGGCGCCATCCGGGCCCGGCTGCCGCACCTGCGCCTGCCGCTACTGGCCTGCGCGGTGCTCGCGCTGGTCGGGGTCCCGGTCGCGGCGGTGCTGCGGGGGCCCACCGGCGCGGCCGGGGTGGCCGCCGGGATCGCGCTGGTCGTCGCCAGCTACCTGGTCTCCGGGCTCTCGGTGGCCTGGGCCGACGCCGTCAACCCTCGGATGATCATGTCGGTGGGGCTGGTCACCTACGCCACGAAGATCGTGGTGCTCGGGGTGGCGATGGCCGCCGTGGCGGCCACCGGCTGGCCCGGTCTGCCGGACATGGGTGTGGCGATCATCGCTGCCGTGGTGGTCTGGACGGGCGCCCACCTGGGCTGGGCCCTGCGTACGCCACTGCCCACCTTCGAGCGACGCGATGAGTGAGCGTGTTGTCGGATCTGCGTCCGGCATTTCGGGCTGCCGCGGCGGGCCGCACGGGAGTAACCTGACCAACGACTTTCGCGCCCGCGCCATGGCCCGCACGCTGTTTCGCAGTGTGGGGGGTGCCGCACACTCCCGCGCGTCCCTGCTGATATTGTTCGCCACGTCATGGCCGAAGACCCACACCCCCGCAGGTCCGACGAACACTCGTCGGAAGGCGCGGCAGGGGCCGTTCTGGGCTACCTCCTCGCCGGCATCGTGGTGTGGGGCTTCCTCGGGTGGTTGGCGGAGCGGCTTCTCGATCTGCGAACCGGCGTCGGGGTCGCCCTCGGCATGATCTTCGGCGCGGCCGGAGCGATTTACCTGATCATGAAGAGGCTCAGTGCTTGAGTGCCAGCACGCGCGGGTCTGTCGAGTGCGGAGGATGACACGGTGAGTGGACAGCTCGTCGCCGCAGAGGGGCTTCCCTGGCCCCCCAGCGTCGGAGATTTCTACCCGCCGGACGTGGCTGGCCCCTGGGTCACCAAGTTCGGGATCATGATCTGGCTCGCGGTGGCGTTGCTGATCATCTTCTTCATGCTCGCCTACCGGAAGCCCAAGCTGGTCCCCGGCAAGGCCCAGTGGTACGCGGAGTCGGTCTACGGCCTGGTCCGGGACAACATCGCCAAGGAGCAGATGGGCGCCGCCGGCATCCGGTTCGCGCCCTACTTCACGGTGCTGTTCAGCTTCATCGTGCTGACCAATCTCTTCAGCATCGTGCCCGGCCTGCAGATCTCGCCGAACTCGCACATCGCCTTCCCGATCGTGCTCGCGGCGATCTCCTACGTGATGTACCTCTACCTCGGCGCCCGCAAGCACGGCCTCGGCAAGTACCTCAAGATGAGCCTGATCATCCCGGGCGTGCCGTGGCCCATGCACATCCTGCTGATCCCGATCGAGTTCCTGCAGACGTTCATCGTCCGCCCGGTCACCCTGGCGCTGCGGCTCTTCGCCAACCTGTTCGCCGGCCACCTGCTCCTGCTGGTCTTCACCGTCGGCGGCTTCGTGATGCTCAACTCGAGCAGCCTGTTCATCCAGGTGACCTCGGTCTTCTCCTTCCTGATGGCGATCGTGATGGCCTTCTTCGAGGTCCTGGTCGCCGTGCTGCAGGCCTACGTCTTCGTCACGCTGAGCGCGAACTACATCGGAAGTTCGCTCGCCGACGAGCACTGATCGGGCTCGGCGGGCCACCCGGCCCGACCAAGCTTCTGGTACCGACCCGCGTACGCGTGAAACCTCACGCGTCGAACAGGAGGAATACCCGCAATGACTGTTCTTGCCGCCATCGAGGGCAGCGTCAACACCATCGGCTACGGCCTCGCCGCCATCGGCCCCGGTATCGGCGTCGCCCTGGTCTTCGCGGCCTACATCCAGTCGAGCGCCCGCCAGCCGGAGTCCGCCGGCTACAACCGCACCTGGCTGGTCCTGGGCTTCGCTCTGGTCGAGGCGCTCGCGCTCTTCGGCCTGGTGCTCGCCTTCGCAGTCTGACGAGAGCTCTCTCCCGACCCGGAGGTCTGACATGTTCATCGCCGCAGAAGGCGTCGAGCACAACCCGATCCTGCCCATCTGGCAGGAGATGGTCATCGGGACGATCGCCTTCGCCCTGCTCTGCTTCGTCCTGCTGAAGTTCGTCATGCCCCGCATGGAGGCGATGTACCAGGCACGGGTCGACGCGATCGAGGGTGGGCTCAAGCGCGCCGAGGCCGCCCAGGCCGAGGCGAACCAGCTGCTGGAGCAGTACCGGACCCAGCTCGCCGAGGTGCGTAACGAGGCGGCCCGGATCCGGGACGACGCCCGGGCCGACGCCGAGGGCATCCGCCAGGACATCCTCGCCAAGGCGCGGGAGGAGTCCGACCGGATCATCGCGGCCGGCAAGGAGCAGCTCGCCGCCGAGCGGGCCACCATCGTGCGCGAGCTGCGCACGGAGGTCGGCACGATCGCGGTCGACCTGGCCAGCAAGATCGTCGGTGAGTCCCTCGCCGACGAGGCCCGCCGCAAGGGCACCGTCGACCGGTTCCTGAGCAACCTCGAGAGCGCGGGGGCCCGCTGATGCAGGCCGCCAGCCGGGAGTCGTACAAGGTCGCGGCCGAGCGCCTCGACGCGTACGTCCGCGGCGCGGAGCCGTCGGCGGTGGCCACCACCGCCGCCGACATCCTCTCCGTCGCCGACCTGCTGCGGCGCGAGCCGCGGCTGCGCCGGGCGCTCTCCGACCCGGCCCGCTCGGGTGCGGACCGCAGCGCCCTGCTCGACGGGCTGCTGCGTGGCAAGGTCGGCGCCGAGGCGCTGGACCTGCTCACCGCGCTGGTGTCCGGCCGCTGGTCGGCGCCGTCGGAGCTGCTCGACGGGGCCGAGCGGATCGGGGTGGAGGCGCTGCTGGCCAGCGCCGACTCCGCCGGCGACCTCGGTGAGGTCGAGGACGAGCTGTTCCGCTTCGGTCAGGTGGTCGCCGGTCAGCCCGCGCTCTCCAACGCGCTGGCCGACCCGATCGCCCCGATCGGGCAGCGGGCCGGCCTGGCCCGCGAGCTGCTCGCCGGCAAGGCCCGCCCGGTCACCGTCAGCCTCGTCGAGGCGGCGCTGAGCGGGTTCGGGGGACGCTCCTTCACCGGGGCGCTCACCCGGCTGGTCGAGCTCGCCGCCGACCGGCGGGACCGGCAGGTGGCGTACGTGACCGCCGCGGCCCCGTTGAGTGAAGAGGACGAGCGCCGGTTGGGTGCGAGCCTTTCCGCGATATACGGTCGAGAGGTTTCCGTCAAGCAGACGGTGGACCCCGGAGTTCTCGGTGGCGTGAGCGTGCGGGTCGGTTCCGACCTGTACGACGGCACCGTCCTGCGCCGCCTCAACGAGAGCCGTAACGCGCTCGCGAAGCGTTAGGCGGCCCTGCCGCTCAGCGCCTGTGAAAAGACGCCATTCGGACCGGTCGGTACTAGGTATCCCGGGCCCCTGATACTTAAGGAAGCAGAGGATGGCCGAGCTGACCATCTCGACGGAGGAGATCCGCGGCGCCCTGGAGCGCTACGTCTCCTCCTACTCGTCCGAACTCTCCCGCGAGGAGGTCGGTACCGTCGCCGACACCGGTGACGGCATCGCCCACGTCGAGGGTCTCCCCTCGACCATGACCAACGAGCTGCTGGAGTTCGAGGACGGCACCCTGGGTGTGGCGCTGAACCTCGACGTCCGGGAGATCGGTGTCGTCGTTCTCGGTGACTCCGCCAAGCTCGAAGAGGGGCAGCGCGTCAAGCGCACCGGCCGGGTGCTCTCCGTGCCGGTCGGCGACGCCTTCCTCGGCCGCGTGGTCAACGCGCTCGGCCAGCCGATCGACGGGCTCGGCGACATCGCCAACGAGGGCTTCCGCGAGCTGGAGCTCCAGGCCCCGAACGTGATGGCCCGGCAGTCGGTCGACGAGCCGCTGCAGACCGGCCTCAAGGCCGTCGACGCCATGACCCCGATCGGCCGTGGCCAGCGTCAGCTGATCATCGGCGACCGGAAGACCGGCAAGACCACCGTCGCGCTGGACACCATCCTCAACCAGCGGGACAACTGGCGCTCCGGCGACCCGAAGAAGCAGGTCCGCTGCATCTACGTCGCCATCGGCCAGAAGGCCTCCACGGTCGCCTCGATCAAGGGCGTCCTGGAGGAGGCGGGCGCGATGGAGTACACGACCATCGTCGCCTCCCCGGCCTCCGACCCGGCCGGCTTCAAGTACCTCGCCCCCTACACCGGCTCGTCCATCGGGCAGCACTGGATGTACGGCGGCAAGCACGTCCTGATCGTCTTCGACGACCTGAGCAAGCAGGCCGAGGCGTACCGCGCCGTGTCCCTGCTGCTGCGTCGCCCGCCGGGCCGCGAGGCGTACCCGGGTGACGTCTTCTACCTGCACTCCCGCCTGCTGGAGCGCTGCGCGAAGCTCTCCGACGAGCTGGGTGGCGGCTCGATGACCGGCCTGCCGATCATCGAGACGAAGGCCAACGACATCTCGGCCTTCATCCCGACCAACGTCATCTCCATCACCGACGGCCAGATCTTCCTGGAGACCGACCTGTTCAACCAGGGCGTCCGGCCGGCCATCAACGTCGGCACCTCGGTCTCCCGGGTCGGTGGCGCCGCGCAGGTGAAGCCGATGCGGAAGGTCGCCGGTTCGCTGCGGCTCAACCTGGCCCAGTACCGCGAGCTGGAGGCGTTCGCCGCCTTCGCCTCCGACCTGGACAAGGCCTCCCGGGCCCAGCTCGACCGCGGTTCCCGCCTGGTGGAGCTGCTCAAGCAGTCGAACTACTCGCCGTACCCGGTGCAGGAGCAGGTCGTCTCGGTCTGGGCCGGCACCGAGGGCAAGCTCGACGACATCCCGGTCGGCGAGGTCCGCCGCTTCGAGTCGGAGTTCCTCCAGTACCTGCGCCACAAGCACGAGGGCGTACTGGCCGGCATCGCCGACAACCAGTGGAACGACGACATCGTCGGCTCGCTCGACGCCGCGATCGCCGACTTCAAGCAGATCTTCCTCGGCAAGGAAGACGAGCGGCGGATCAACGAGGCCCCGGCCGCGCCGCTGGAGGGCGAGGAGAACCGCGAGACGGTGACCCGCTTCCGGGACGGCGCGGGCGACGGCCCGGCCGAGAACCGGTAAGGGCTGATCCATGGCGGCCCAGGTACGCGTTCTTCGCCAGCGGATCCGCTCGGCGAAGGGGATGAAGAAGATCACCAAGGCGATGGAGCTCGTGGCGACGAGCCGGATCGCCAAGGCCCAGGCCCGGGTGGAGGCGTCCCTGCCGTACGCCCAGGCCGTCACCGGTGTGCTCACGGCGCTGGCGTCCAACGCGCGGATCGACCACCCGTTGCTCACCCCGCGCCCGCAGGTGCGGCGGGCGGGCGTCCTGCTGGTCACCTCCGACCGTGGCCTCGCCGGCGGTTACAGCTCCAACGCGATCAAGATGGCCGAGTCGCTGATCGCCCGGCTCCGGGCCGACGGCAAGGAGCCCGTGCTCTACGTCATCGGGCGCAAGGGCGTCGGGTTCTTCCGGTTCCGGGACCGGCCGATCGAGGCCAACTGGACCGGGTTCTCGGAGCAGCCGACGTTCGCCGACGCCCGCACCGTGGGTGAGACGCTGATCAAGGCGTTCACCGCCGGCGCGGACGACGTCGACGGCGGCCCGGGGGCGGACGGGGTGCGCGGGGTGGACGAGCTGCACATCGTCTACACCGAGTTCCACTCCCTGATGACCCAGACCCCGGTCACCCGGGTCATCGGCCCGATGCAGGTGGAGGACCGGCCCCGGTCCGAGGGCGTGCTGCCGGCGTACGACTTCGAGCCGGACGCGGAGGCGCTGCTCGACGCGCTGCTGCCGAAGTACATCAACACGCGGATCTACGCGGCGTTGCTGGAGTCGGCGGCGAGCGAGTCGGCGGCCCGGCGGCGGGCGATGAAGAGCGCCACCGACAACGCCGAAGAGATGATCGAGAAGTACACGCGTGAGATGAACTCGGCCCGCCAGGCCGGCATCACCCAGGAGATCAGCGAGATCGTCGGCGGCGCGAACGCGCTGGCCGCGTCGGGAAGTGAAGTGTGATGACTGTATCCGCAGTTGAGACCAAGACGGCCACGGGGCGCGTGGTCCGGGTCATCGGCCCGGTCGTCGACGCCGAGTTCCCGCGCGACGTCATGCCGGCCCTGTTCAACGCCCTGCACGTGGACGTGACGCTCTCCGGCGGCGAGAAGACGCTGACCCTGGAGGTCGCCCAGCACCTGGGTGACAACATGGTCCGCGCCATCTCGATGCAGCCGACCGACGGCCTGGTCCGCGGTACCGAGGTGCGCGACACCGGCTCGCCGATCACCGTGCCGGTGGGTGACACGGTCAAGGGCCACGTGTTCAACGCGATCGGCGAGTGCCTCAACCTCACCGAGGGCGAGACGCTCCAGCCCGACGACCACTGGGGCATCCACCGCAAGGCCCCGGCCTTCGCGGACCTGGAGCCGAAGACCGAGATGCTGGAGACCGGCATCAAGGTCATCGACCTGCTCGCCCCGTACGTCAAGGGCGGCAAGATCGGCCTGTTCGGCGGCGCCGGCGTGGGCAAGACGGTGCTCATCCAGGAGATGATCACCCGTGTCGCCCGGAACTTCGGTGGTACCTCGGTCTTCGCCGGCGTGGGTGAGCGCACCCGTGAGGGCAACGACCTCATCGCCGAGATGACCGAGTCCGGCGTCATCGACAAGACCGCGCTGGTCTACGGCCAGATGGACGAGCCGCCGGGCACCCGGCTGCGGGTCGCCCTCTCGGCGCTGACCATGGCGGAGTACTTCCGCGACGTGAAGAAGCAGGAGGTGCTGCTCTTCATCGACAACATCTTCCGCTTCACCCAGGCCGGTTCGGAGGTCTCCACCCTGCTCGGCCGGATGCCGAGCGCGGTGGGCTACCAGCCGACCCTGGCCGACGAGATGGGCGAGCTCCAGGAGCGGATCACCTCCGTCCGGGGCCAGGCCATCACCTCGATGCAGGCGATCTACGTGCCGGCGGACGACTACACCGACCCCGCCCCGGCCACCACGTTCGCCCACCTCGACGCGACCACCAACCTGGAGCGGTCGATCTCCGACAAGGGCATCTACCCGGCCGTGGACCCGCTGGCGTCCTCGTCCCGGATCCTCGCCCCGGAGTTCGTCGGCGCCGAGCACTTCGCGGTGGCGACCGAGGTGAAGCGGATCCTGCAGAAGTACAAGGACCTGCAGGACATCATCGCCATCCTCGGTATCGAGGAGCTCTCCGAGGAAGACAAGATCACCGTGCAGCGCGCGCGGCGGATCGAGCGCTTCCTGTCGCAGAACACCTACGCGGCGGAGCAGTTCACCGGCGTGCCGGGCTCGACGGTCCCGATCCAGGAGACCATCGAGGCCTTCAAGAAGATCAGCGAGGGCGAGTACGACCACTTCCCCGAGCAGGCCTTCTTCATGTGCGGTGGTCTGGAGGACCTGGAGCGCAAGGCAGCGGAGCTGATGAAGGGCTGACCTGTCGGCCCCACGAAAGGCCATCCCGGCAATGCCGGGATGGCCTTTCGTTCATTTTGGGGCCCTATGATCGCCGTTGTCCGGTTCCGCGTGCTCGGCGATCATGCCGCACCCGAGGTACCGTCGATCCGCCCACGCACCGCGTGGGCGTCGACCTGTGCAATCAATCGGCTGCGTGCGCCCGTCTCCTGATCGTGGGCGTGACGAACGGAGATGATCGTGGGTAAGGCCGGCAAGGGCGGTCGCAAGCCGTCCAGGTGGTCGGGGGTGCCGCGCTGGGCCCGGGTCTGCACCGTGTTCGGTGCCGTCCTGATGCTGCTCAGCGGCGTGGTGCTGGCCGGGGCCGAGGCGCTGATGGCCCGTTACGAGGGCGCCGTCGGGAAGGCTGACCTCTTCGGCGACCAGGCGGCCGGCGCGAAGGAGCGCAAGAGCGACATCAAGGGCCCGCTCAACATCCTGTTGGTCGGCATCGACCCGCGCAACCCGGAGACCCCGCCGCTGGCCGACTCGGTCATGGTGCTGCACGTGCCGGCCGAGCTGGACCGGGCCTACCTCTTCTCGATGCCCCGTGACCTGCTCGTGGAGATCCCCAAGTTCAGCCGGGCGGAGTTCAACGGGGGCACCGACAAGCTCAACGCGGCGATGTCGTACGGCAGCCGGGTGCCCGGCGGCGGCAACCCGGACGCGGCCCGGGGCTTCGAACTGCTGGCGACGACGGTGCAGAACGTCACCGGCATCACGCGCTTCGACGCCGGCGCGATCATCAACTTCAACGGTTTCCGGAAGATCGTCGACGCGATGGGCGGCGTCGACATGTACATCGAGCGTGACGTGCGCTCCGAGCACCGCGAGCCGAGCGGCAAGCACCGCAAGGGCAACCCGAACGGCGAGGGCTACGTCGGCCCCCAGGCGGTCTACAAGAAGGGCAACCAGCACCTCAGCGGCTGGCAGGCGCTCGACTACGTCCGTCAGCGCTACCCGAAGAACGGGGTCCCGGACGGCGACTACGGCCGGCAGCGGCACCAGCAGCAGTTCGTCAAGGCCATGGCGGGCCAGGCGCTCAGCGCCGACGTGGTGACCAACCCGATCAAGCTGGACCGGGTGCTGCGGGCGGCCGGGGAGTCGCTGATCTTCAGCGGTCGCGGCAACAGCGTGGTCGACTTCGGGCTGGCGCTGAAGAACATCCGCCCGGAGACGATTCAGATGATCAAGCTGCCGGGCGGCTCGATCATGGAGAACGGGAAGTACCAGGGCGAGAAGTTCCAGCCGGCCGTGGACGACTTCTTCGCCGCGCTGCAGAAGGAACAACTGGACGCGTTCCTGGTGGAGCACCCTGACTTCCAGAACAAGTCGAAATAGCCGTGGCGCAGGTCTCGCCACCCGCGTTGGGGGCGGTCAGGCGGCCCGACTAGACTTTCGACAATCCGCCGCCGCAGCAAGGAGACAGCGTGGCAAAGCAGCTTCACGTCGAGCTCGTAGCCGTCGAGGAGAAGGTCTGGTCCGGCGAGGCCGAAATGGTCGTCGCCCGCACGACCGAGGGCGAGCTGGGTGTGCTGGCGGGGCACGCGCCCCTGCTCGGCCAGCTTGCCGAGCCCGGCCAGGTGCGTATCAAGCTGGCCGGTGGCGAGCAGGTCTCCTACGACGTAGCCGGCGGTTTCCTGTCGGTCACCGGCGACGGCGTCACCGTCCTCGCCGAGAGCGCCACCCCGGCTGCCGCCGCGCAGAGTCGCTGAGCCGAAACGCCGATGGAGATCGTCGAAGGGATCGGAATCGGCGTTGCCGTCGTCCTCGGCGCACTCCTGATCCTCTTCGTCCGGCGGGCCGTCGTCACCCGTAGCGGGGGCATCATCCGGCTCGGCGTCCGGACGTCGACGATGCTCGACGGCCGAGGCTGGTCGCCCGGCTTCGGCCGCTTCGTCGGCGACCAACTCCGCTGGTACCGGATGTTCAGCTTCGCCATCCGACCCACCCGGGTGCTCTCCCGCAAGGGGCTGGCGGTCGAGCGCCGCCGCCTGCCCGAGGGGCAGGAGCGCCTCTCCATGCCCGCCGACTGGGTCATCCTCCGCTGTACGAGCGACCACGCTCCGGTGGAGATCGCCATGGCCCGGTCCACCGTCACCGGGTTCCTCTCCTGGCTCGAGGCCGCCCCTCCGGGGGCGGCCTCGCCACGTCTGGCCTCCCAGGACTGGCCGGCCGCCTGACCCTCGCCTCGCTGCCGGGGCTTGCGCCGGAGCCCACTCGCTCCGGGCGGTCAGGCTTGATCCCTCCGCGAGTGGGCGCCGGCGGAACCCTCTCCGTGTCGCGGTTTCGTCGAAGGCACGGAGACTCGCCTCGTCGCCGGTTCCGGGAAGCGACCGGTTCCATCTCGTAGCCCTGGTTGTCCGGCGTCCAGCCCAGCCCGCCGAGCAGCCGACCCGCGGCCATGCATAGCAGCGGCCAGATCGGGCATCCAGGCCTCGACGTGGTGCAGCGCGCCCACCGGAGCCACTGGCGGGCACGCCCGCCGGGTGGTCAGCGGGTGCCGCCCGGCACCCATAGCACATCTCCGTCCGGATTCGCCGTTCTTGACAGGATAAAGAGCAGATCGGAAAGCCGGTTGAGATACTTTGCCGGGAGCGCGCTGGTCCGATCCGGGTCATGCGTGACCAGGGCCCATGCTGCCCGCTCCGCGCGCCGGGCGACTGTCCGCGCCACGTGCAGCAGCGCCGCACCCGCGGTGCCGCCGGGGAGGATGAAGGAGTCGAGCTTGCTCAGGCGTGCGTTGTACTCGTCGCACCAGCCCTCCAGACGCTCGACGTACTCCTCGGTGACCCGCAGCGGCGGGTACTTCGGGTCCGGCTCGACGGGGGTCGCCAGGTCGGCGCCCACGTCGAACATGTCGTTCTGGATCGAGGCCAGGACGGCCCGCAGTTCGTCGTCGAGCTGCCCCAGGGCGAGCGCCACGCCGATCGCGGCGTTGCACTCGTCGACATCCGCGTACGCGGAGATGCGCGGATCGGTCTTCGGTACCTGCTCGTTGTTGCTCAGCCTGGTCATGCCGGCATCGCCGGCCTTGGTGTAGATGCGCGTGAGGTGGACGGCCATGACGCACAGCCTACGGATACCGGACCTGACGATCCCGGAGCGCCCGGGCGGCACCGCCGTCCGGCCGGCGGGGGTGGGCCCCGGCGACGCCGGTGATCCGGCGATCGGCGACGTCGACGTCATCCGGGTGCGCGGTGACGCCCGCCTGGCCGGCACGGTGCACGTCGTCGGCGCCAAGAACTCGGCGCTGAAGCTGATGGCGGCCGCACTGCTCGCGCCGGGGCGCAGCGTGATCACCAACGTGCCACGGATCACCGACATCGCGATCATGGGCGAGGTGCTCCGCCGGCTCGGCTGCGGCGTGCACTTCGAAGCCGACGATCCGGTCGACCCGATGGTCGCGTACGGCGGGGTGGCCCGGTCCCGGTCGGTCGTCATCGACGTGCCCGACCAGCCCGGCGCCGAGGCGGACTACGACCTCGTACGCCGGCTGCGCGCCTCGATCTGCGTGCTGGGGCCGCTGCTGGCCCGCCGTGGGCACGTGCGGGTGGCCCACCCCGGCGGGGACGCCATCGGCTCGCGGGGCCTGGACATGCACATCTCCGGCCTCACCCGGATGGGTGCCGAGATATCCGGCGAGCACGGCTTCGTGATCGCGTCGGCGCCGCACGGCCTGCGCGGCGCGGAGATCGTGCTCGACTTCCCCAGCGTCGGGGCGACGGAGAACCTGGTCATGGCGGCGGTGCTGGCCCAGGGGGTCAGCCTCATCGACAACGCCGCCCGGGAGCCGGAGATCGTCGACATCTGCACCATGCTGAACCAGATGGGCGCCCGGATCTCCGGCGCCGGCACCTCCACCCTGCACATCGAGGGCGTACCGGGGCTGCGGCCGGTGCGGCACGGCACGGTGGGGGACCGCATCGTGGCCGGCACCTGGGCCTTCGGCGCGGCGATGACCCGGGGGGACGTCACGGTGACCGGGGTGGAGCCGGTGTTCCTGGAGGTCGCGCTCGACAAGCTGGTCTCCGCCGGAGGGCTGGTGGAGACCCGGGGCGACGCGTTCCGGATCCGGATGGACGACCGGCCGAAGGCGGTGGACGTCGTCACGCTGCCCTACCCGGGCTTCGCCACCGACCTGCTGCCGATGGCGATCGGGCTGGCCGCGGTCAGCGACGGGGCGTCCCTGATCACCGAGAACATCTTCGACGGGCGGTTCATGTTCGCCAACGAGATGATGCGGCTGGGCGCGGACATCAAGACCGACGGCCACCACGCGGTGGTCCGGGGCAGGGAGACGCTCTCCGGCGCTCCCGTGCGTGCCACCGACATCCGGGCCGGGGCCGGGCTGATCATCGCCGGGCTCTGCGCGGAGGGGGTCACCGAGGTGTCCCACGTGCACCACGTGGACCGGGGCTATCCCGACTTCGCCGCCGACCTGCGCGCGCTCGGGGTCGAGGTGGAGCGGGGCACCGCGCCGGAGGAGCCGGACCTCACCATCTGAGTCCCGCCGCCCGGCGACAGGCCTTAGCAGTCGTTCAGGGCCGCCGGTTAGGGTGCTGGCAGACACTCAACTGGCGAGGGAGAGAGCAGATGGCGGGTCGACTCGCGGTCGTCGGTGCCGGGCTGATGGGCTCGGGCATCGCCCAGGTGGCGGCGCAGGCGGGCTGGCAGGTGACGCTGCGGGACCTGGACGACGCGGCCACCGGGCGGGGCATGGGAGCCATCCGGAAGTCGCTGGAGAAGTTCGCCGAGAAGGGCAGGATCCAGGCGTCCGACGTCGACGCGACGCTCGGCCGGATCACCCCGACCACCGACCTGGAGGCGGCGGCCGACGCGGACATCGTGGTCGAGGCGGTCTTCGAGCGACTGGAGATCAAGCACGAGGTGTTCCGGGCGCTGGACAAGATCTGCAGGTCCGACGCGGTGCTGGCCACCAACACCTCGGCCATTCCGGTGACCCAGATCGCCGCGGTGACCGAGCGCCCGGAGGCGGTCGTCGGCACGCACTTCTTCTCGCCAGTGCCGATGATGAAGCTCTGCGAGCTGGTCCGCGGCTACAAGACCAGCGACGCGACGCTGGCCACGGCGAAGACGTTCGCCGAGGAGATCGGCAAGACCGTCGTGGTGGTCAACCGCGACATCGCGGGCTTCGTCACCACCCGGCTGATCTCGGCGCTACTCGTCGAGGCGGTCAAGCTGGTCGAGGCGGGCGTGGTGTCGGCCGAGGACCTGGACACCGCCTGCCGGCTCGGCTTCGGCCACGCCATGGGTCCGCTGGCCACCGCCGACCTGACCGGCGTGGACGTGCTGATGCACGCCTCGAAGAACATCCACACCGACACCGCGGACGCGAAGTTCTTCCCCCCGGAGCTGCTCCAGCGCATGGTCACCGCGGGCGACCTCGGCCGCAAGAGCGGCAAGGGCTTCTACACGTACTGACGGGCAGCCGGCCGCTCAGCGGACCGCCTCCACCGGCGCGGGGGCGGTCCGCCGCAGCCCGGCGGTGAGCATCAGCGTGGCCGCCAGCGCCGCCGCGGCGAGCAGCGCCACGGCCCAGCTCGCCGGGACCAGGTCCGCGACCGTGCCGGCGAGCACGGCACACAGCGCCTGCGCGGCCATCATCCCGTTGTGGTGCAGGCCCAGCACCTGACCCCGGCTCTCCGCGGGCGAGTGGACGATCAGCCGCTCCTGCAACGGCAGCCCGGCGGCGAAGCCCACCGAGGCGACGACCGCGACCAGCATGGCCAGCGGCAGCGCCGGCGACAGCGCGAAGGCCAGGTAGGGCAGGACGAGCAGCAGCCGCAGGGCGGGGACCAGCCGGTCCCGCCGGCCCGGGGGCAGGAACCGTCCCACCACGACGTCGCCCGCCAGCATCCCGAGGGCCGCGGCGGCGTAGAGGAAGCCGGCGCGGTCCCCGGCGTACGGCACGAACAGCGCCTCGCAGCCGACGACCAGGCCGGGCGGCAGCCACAGGTTGAGCAGCAGCGAGCGGCGGCCGGGATCCGCCCACAGTTGCCGGTTCACCCGCAGCGTGCGCCCGACCGTCGTCCGGGCGGTGGTCCGGGCCGGGCGCTCCGAGATCCCGAACCACCCGACCGCCGCCGCCACCACCCGCAGCACCGCCGCGAGCAGGAACACCTCGTACGGGTCCAGCCAGACCAACAGGACGCCGCCCAGCCCGAAGCCGGCGATCTGCATCGCCCCGACGCTCGTGTTCATGGTGGACCTGCCCAGCACGTAGGCGTCGGCCGGCAGGATGTCGGTGAGCAGCGCCCACCGGGCCCCGGATGTGATCGAGCCGACGTACGCGCCGGCGAAGATGATCGCGAACCGGGCCCACAGCGGCAGGCCGGGCACGGCCTGGAGGGCCGCTCCGGCGGCGACCAGCACGGCGGCGAGGGTCAGCGCCCGGCGGGGCGGCAGGCTGTCCGCGGCCGACAGCAACGTCAGGCTCCCGAGCATGCCGGCCAGCGGTGCGCCGAACATGCTCAGCGCGGTGAGCAGCGCCGAGCCGGTCGACGCGTAGGTCAGCGAGCCCAGCGCCAGCGCCGACGTCGTGTGCGCCGCGATTCCCGCGCAGTTCGCCAGGAACAGGTTGCGGAACTCCCGGACCGCGAACAGATCTGCGTACGTTCTCACGGGCACCATCGTCTGGGGCACCGGGTGGATCCCCTAGAGTTACGTCTGGAGGCGAAACATGGCCGTCTGGCAGGTGCCGTCGGATCTCCTCGCGCGCAGCCGCTTCACGGTCTCGCCGATGGTCGACACGGTCGCCGCGCTGCGCGCGCTGCACAACCCGCATACCCCGTGGCAGCGGGCCTGGCGGGAGCCGCACGTGGCGGCGTTCCGACGGCTGCTGGCCGGTCGGCCGGTGGCCCGGGCGCTGCTGCCCGCCTCGTTCTACCCCGGGTGGATGGCGGACTTCCTCACCGTCGCGCCCGCCGCAGCGGAGCCGTCGTTCGCGGCGGAGCTGGCTGCCGTCGGACGGTTGTCCGACGAGCGGATCCGGGCCGACCTGCGTGCCACCCGCCCGGAGCCGCTCGCCGCCGAGTTGCTGGCGGACGGTCTCACCGGGCACGTGGTGGACCTCCTCGGCTGGGTCTGGACGCACACCGTCGAGCCGGAGTGGCCGGAGCGGGAACGCCGGCTCCGGGCGGACATCGTGGCCCGCACCGCCGCACTGAGCGCGGGCGGCTGGGCCGGGGTGTTCACCGACCTCAACCGCAACGTGCGCTGGCTGGGCGACGGGCGCCTCCAGGTCAACGACTACCCGGAGCCGCCGCTGTCGCTGGACGAGGCCGAGCAGTTGGTCTTCCTCCCGGCGCACTGCCGTCGCGGCTGGGTGGTCTGGG
Source organism: Micromonospora sp. NPDC047074 (assembly GCF_040643815.1). NCBI lineage: Bacteria > Bacillati > Actinomycetota > Actinomycetes > Micromonosporales > Micromonosporaceae > Micromonospora > Micromonospora sp. NPDC047074. Next base: position 74,709 of record NZ_JBEYVB010000016.1, on the reverse strand, counting down.
ACAGGCCGACCCGGTTCGGGCTGGTGTATCCGGTGCGCGGCATCCTGGTCGATCCGACCTCACCGGCACCCGACGGGCTCGCCCGGCTGATCGGCGCGAACCGGGCCCACATCCTGGCCAGGCTGGACACGCCGATGTGCACCTCGCAGCTCGTGGTGGTGACCGGGCTGTCCCTCGGGACGGTCAGCGACCACCTGCGGGTGCTGCTGGACGCGGGTGCCGTCGGCAAGCGGCGGTCCGGGCGCGAGGTGCTCTACTGGCGTACGCCGCTCGGCGTCGCACTCACGTCGTCCAGCCGTTAGCCGGGGCCCTCCTCACCCCTCAGCCGTCGCGCTTGGTCGTCCAGCGGAACGTGGTCAGGCAGAGCACCAGGCCGATCACGCACCACGCGACGAGCACCAGGGCGACCCGGTCCAGCTCGAACGAACCGCCCGGCTCGCGGGCGCCGAAGGAGTCGGGCAGGAAGACCGAGCGCAGGCCCTGACACATCCACTTCAGCGGGAAGACCGCTGCCACCTGCTGCATCCACGCCGGCAGCTCGGTGAAGACGAAGAACACGCCGGAGATGAACTGGAGCACCAGCGCGACCGGGGTGACCACCGCCGAGCCGCTGCGGGCGGTGCGGGCCAGCGACGAGATGGCGATGCCGCACAGCGTGCAGGCGGTGATGCCGAGCACCGACACCCAGCCGAACGTCAGCCACTTCGTGGCGGTGCCGGGCAGCTCCAGACCGAACAGCGCCACCGAGACCGCGAGCAGCAGCACGGTCTCGGCGATGCCGATGACCACCACCATGAGCACCTTGCCGGCGAACCAGACCCACTTCGGCATCGGCGTGCCCCGGTAGCGCTTGAGCACCCCCCGGTCCCGCTCGATCGGGATCCAGATGCCGAGGTTCTGGAAGCTCACCGTCATCAGGCCGGTGGCGATCATGCCGGTGATGAAGTACTGCGTGTAGCTGACCCCGGGGGCGATGTCGTCGTCGAAGATCGCCGCGAAGATCAGGATCATGATGACCGGGAAGCCCATCGTGAAGACGACGGACTCCCGGCTGCGCAGGAACTGGGTGATCTCCAGCCGGCCCTGGCGCAGGCTGAGGGCGGCCGCACCGGGCCGCCGGGCCGGCGCCCGGGTGGCGGGCGCGGCCGGCTTCGTCGTGGTGGTCATCGGTGTCCGATCATCCGCAGGTAGATGTCCTCCAGGGTCGGCCGGGTCACCGTCAGGCCCGGGACCTCCCCGCCGAAGCGCGCGGCCAGCTCGGCCACCAGCGCCGTCGGCGTCGCGCTCTCCGCCGTCTCCAGCGCCCCCTCCGGCGTACGCCAGGAGACCGTCGCGAGGGCCTGCTGCCGGTTGCCCAGCCGGTCGGGTGCGGCGACCTCGACCAGCCGGCCCCCGGCGATCACGCCGACCCGGTCGGCGAGGGACTCGGCCTCGTCGAGATAGTGCGTGGTGAGCACGATCGTGGTGCCGGCGGCGGCGAGATCGCGGATCAGCTCCCAGAACTCCCGGCGCGCCTCCGGGTCGAAGCCGGTGGTCGGCTCGTCCAGGAACAGCAGCTCCGGGCGGCCGACGATGCCGAGCGCCACGTCCAGCCGGCGCTTCTGCCCGCCGGAGAGGGTGTGCGTACGGGCCTTCGCCTTGCCGGCCAGACCGACCCGCTCGATGACCTTGTCGGGGTCGTCGGCGTCGGCGTAGAAGCCGGCGAAGTGGTGCACCACCTCGGCGACCGTCAGCTCGTCGAACTCGCCGGTGCCCTGGAGCACGATGCCGACCCGGGACCGCCAGTCCGGGGCCGGCTGCGCCGGGTCGCTGCCGAGGACGCCGACCTCACCGGCGTCGCGCCGCCGGTAGCCCTCCAGGATCTCCACCGTGGTGGTCTTGCCGGCGCCGTTCGGGCCGAGCAGTGCGAAGATCTCGCCGCGGCGGACGTCGAGGTCCACGCCCGCCACCGCGACCGTGTCGCCGTACGCCTTGCGCAGCCCCCGGACGGAGATCGCGAGCTCGTCATCCATCCGTCAAGTGTGCGACCTGGCCAGGGCGGCCAGGCGGCCGGGGTGTGGTGGTCGCGCCCATGTCGCGTGCTTCGCACCAGGGCGTCCGCTCCATGGAGCTGTGTGGTTTTCCACAGCTGTCGTGACTGAACGGTAACTTAGACTCCGGCCATGGACGAGAAGGCTCTCCCCGGCCGGCTGCCCGAGCGCGACCGCCCGTGGGTGATGCGCACGTACGCCGGGCACAGCTCGGCCGCCGCGACCAACTCGCTCTTCCGCCGCAACCTGGCGAAGGGGCAGACCGGCCTGTCGGTCGCCTTCGACCTGCCGACGCAGACCGGCTACGACCCCGACCACGAGCTCGCCGCCGGCGAGGTGGGTCGGGTCGGCGTGCCGGTGGCGCACCTCGGCGACATGCGGGCCCTCTTCGACGGCATCCCGCTCGGCGGCATGAACACGTCGATGACCATCAACGCGCCGGCGATGTGGCTGCTCGCCCTCTACGGCACGGTGGCGACGGAACAGGGCCACCCCGCCTCGGCGCTCGCCGGCACCACGCAGAACGACATCATCAAGGAGTACCTCTCCCGGGGGACGTACATCTTCCCGCCGGCGGCGTCGCTGCGGCTCACGGCCGACGTCATCGCGCACACGCTGACCACGATGCCGAAGTGGAACCCGGTCAACATCTGCTCGTACCACCTCCAGGAGGCCGGCGCGACGCCCGTGCAGGAGGTCGGCTTCGCGCTCTCCACCGCCGTCGCCGTGCTCGACGCCGTCCGCGACTCGGGGCAGGTGCCCGCCGGGCGGATGGGTGACGTCGCGCAGCGGATCTCGTTCTTCGTCAACGCCGGGGTGCGCTTCGTCGAGGAGATCGCCAAGATGCGCGCCTTCGGGGCGCTCTGGGACGAGATCACCCGCGAGCGCTACGGGGTGACGGACCCGAAGCAGCGCCGGTTCCGCTACGGCGTGCAGGTCAACTCGCTGGGCCTGACCGAGGCGCAGCCGGAGAACAACATCCAGCGCATCGTGCTGGAGATGCTCGGCGTCACCCTCTCCCGGGACGCCCGGGCCCGCGCGGTCCAGTTGCCCGCCTGGAACGAGGCCCTCGGCCTGCCCCGGCCGTGGGACCAGCAGTGGTCGCTGCGGATGCAGCAGGTGCTCGCGTACGAGTCGGACCTGCTGGAGTACCCGGACCTGTTCGAGGGCTCGCACGTGATGACCACGCTGGTCGAGGGGATCGTCGCCGGGGCCCGGGTCGAGCTGGACAAGGTGCTGGAGATGGGCGGGGTGGTCGCCGCCGTGGAGACCGGCTACCTCAAGAGTGCCCTGGTCGCCTCGCTGGCCGAACGGCGCCGCCGGATGGAGGCCGGCGCCGACGTGGTGGTCGGCGTCAACCGGTACACCGAGACCGAGCCGTCCCCGCTGACCGCGGCCGGCGCCGAGGCCGTCGAACAGGTCGACCCGGCCGTCGAGGCGGCCGCCACGGCCGCCGTACAGCGGTGGCGGGCCGGGCGGGACGGCGCTGCGGTCGACGCGGCACTGGCCCGGCTGCGCGCGGACGCCGCGACCACGACGAACCTGATGCCGGCGACGCTGGAGTGCGTGCGGGCCGGGGTGACCACCGGCGAGTGGGCCGGCGCGCTGCGCCAGGTCTTCGGCGAGTACCGGGCGCCCACCGGACTCACCGGTGCCGCCGGGGCCGGCGGGGACGCCACCCTGGCCGCCGTCCGGGAGCGGGTCGCCGCCACCGCCCGCGAGCTGGGCAGCGGCCGGCTGCGGCTGCTCGTCGGCAAGCCCGGCCTCGACGGGCACTCCAACGGCGCGGAGCAGATCGCGGTACGCGCCCGCGACGCCGGCTTCGAGGTGATCTACCAGGGCATCCGGCTGACCGCCGGGCAGATCGTCGCCGCCGCCGTGGAGGAGGACGTGGACCTGGTCGGCCTCTCGGTGCTCTCCGGCTCGCACCTGGCCGCGGTGCCGGCGGTGCTGGACGGCCTGCGCGCCGCCGGCCGGGGCGACCTGCCGGTCGTGGTGGGCGGCATCATCCCGGCCGGGGACGCGGAGCAGCTCCGCGCCGCCGGGGTGGCCCGCGTCTTCACGCCGAAGGACTTCGCCCTGACCGGCATCATCGACGAGCTGGTCACGGTGATCCGGACCGCCAACGCCCTCGGATGAAAGGAAGGGCACCTTCCTAACGCTATGCGTTAGGAAGGTGCCCTTCCTTTCACTTGAGGCGGTCAGCGGCTGGCGTAGGTCATGCAGTCCGCCATGTCGTTGTCCGGGCCGACCTTGATCCCCGGGGCCTGGCACTCCAACTGCTCGTTGTGCCGGCAGTCCGCGCGCTGGCAGGCGCCGACCTGCGCTGTCGTGCCGCCGTTCACCCCGCCCCGGACCGCCGGCATCTCGATGAAGGTGTGGCAGTGCGCGTGGTCCGGGCTGCCGATCGTGATGGCGAAGGCGTGGCAGTCGTTGGTGTGGTTGTACGAGCAGGCCGTAACCACGCACTCCTCGACGCGGGGCATCTCCATTGCTGCGGTCATGGTGACCTCCTCTAGAGTCTTGCCCCGATTTTAGGCTTTTGCGGGGTTGTCCGAGATTGATTCAGCCGAGCCCGAGCACCTCCGAGAGCGGCGCGGGTTCAAGCCCGCGCTCGGCCAGCCCGGCCAGGATGTGCGGCAGCGCCTCGTCGGTCATCGGCGCGTTCGCCTCCGTCACGTGCAGGACGATCACCGAGCCGGGGCGCACCCCGGCCAGCGCCGCGCGTACCACCGGCCGCCAGGACTTCGCGAACGGATCGCCGCTGATCACGTCGCCGTCCACCACGGTCACCCCCAGCGGCGCGAGCGCGTCCAGCGCCGTCCGGTCGTGGCACAGCCCGGGGAAGCGGAAGTACCGGGTCTGTCGTCCCCCGTACGCCGCCACCACGTCGAACGTCCGCGCCACGTCGGCCGTCATCTCCCGCTCGGCGATCCGGGGCAGGCCGTAGCAGTCCGGGGTGAAGGCGAGGTGCCCGTACGTGTGGTTGGCCAACTCGAAGCGCGGGTTCGCGGCGAGCCGGCGGGTCACGGCGGGATACTGCTCGACCCACTTTCCGGTGAGGAAGAAGGTGGCCGGCACCCGCTCCCGCTCCAGCAGGTCGATGATCTTCAGGTTCGCGTACGACCGCACGGCACCGCTGCGCAGTTGGTACCGCATCGCGTCGGTCATGTCAGCGTCGAAGGTGAGCGCCACCCTGTTCCCCGTACGCGGCCCGTGGTCGACGACGGGCGGTCTGGTCCCGGGCGGGGTCGCGCCGGGGACGGTCGCGGCGGGCGTGGCCGGCGCCGGGGCCTCCGCCTCCGGTGTCGTCGGGGCGGTCGGGGCTGTCGACGCCGGTGGGGTCGCCGGGTCGGGTGCGGCCTCCCATATCCCGGCGACCCGGGCGCCGGTCGGCGTGCCGAAGGGGACCGGGCTGGCGAGGAGGGCCACCGCCGCGATGACGGCGGCGAGGGTCGCGACGAGCGGAACGCGGGGGATCTTCACGTGCACCGGAAGATGATGTCAGCGCCGGAGTGTCCGCGTGCGCCCGCTCGCGTCCGTGGCGCTGCCCATGCTCGCCGTGAGCGGTTTGTCGCTCGGCCGCATGATCGTGCTCAAGTCAGGAAGTAGTGGCCTTACGCCCCGGCGAGGCCACTACTTGCCGGATCGAGCGTGATCAAGATCCCGGGTGGGCCACCTTTGCGCCCGGTGTCCGGCTCCACCGCTTGTGCCGGGCGTGCAGGCGTCGATCGTCACCGCTGGGCGTCGGTGGGGTGGCTGTCCGGTTTCGGGGTGTGGCCGAGGGCATCGTGGGGGCGGAATCGTGGCCGCCCCGGGGTCGTTACACCATCCGTACGACCGAGTAGGGCACGGTGATGTGCCAGGCCAGCCCCCGGAATTACGGTGGGCGGCCGGTCGTTACACATGGTCCCGGCCGACGTGCAGGGCACCCCCCCTCGCCCCACGCGGCCGTTCTTGAACCTTGTTCATCGAGCGCCGGACGGTGCTTGCACCCCGCACAGAGCCGACCCCCTTTCGGTGTGTGGGTGCCAACCCCCGAATGGAGCGTCCCCCCATGAACACGTTCATCCGTAACAGCGTTCTCGGTATCGCCGGTCTCGCGTTCGCCGGTGGTGTGGCCGCCGGCCCGATGACCGACAGCACCCCGACGACTGTCGACACCACGCCCGTCGCCGCCGTGCAGGCTGACAAGCCGGCCGGCGTGGACAAGGGCAAGCTGATCCCGCACGGTGTGCAGGGCGCCCAGTCCCGCATCGACCTCTCCGACGAGCAGGTCGGCAACGTGAAGGCGATCATTGCGGCGACGAAGAAGGCCGGTATGGACGAGCGGGCCGCCGTGGTCTCCATCGCCACCGCACTGCAGGAGTCGAAGCTGGAGAACCTGGGTCACCTGGGTGACCGCAACGACCACGACTCGCAGGGCCTGTTCCAGCAGCGTCCGTCGAGTGGGTGGGGCACGGTCGAGCAGATCACCGACCCCGAGTACTCGACGACCGCGTTCCTGAAGGGCCTGAAGCAGGTCGACGGCTGGCAGGACATGCCGCTGACCGTGGCCGCGCAGACGGTGCAGGTGTCGGCGTACCCCGACCACTACGCCCAGTGGGAGCAGCAGGCCGCCGACCTCGTGGCCGAGCACTGGAACAGCTGACCCGCAACGCGCACAGCCGCTGGCCGGCACCCCTACCCGGGGTGCCGGCCAGCGGCGTGTCCAGGTCCGGACACGTGGCGGCGGGGCGTACGGCGGTCAGACCCGGAAGCCGGCGGCCCGCGCCGCCTGACGTTCCCGGCGGCGCTCGGAGCGGCGGCGCAGGAACCAGAAGAGGAAGACGACCAGCCCGGCCAGGAACGCCAGGACCAGCACCGGCAGGATGATCGCCACCACCGACATGACCACGCTGGTGGCGTCCTCGGCGGTGCTGGCCACCGGCGCGCCGACGCCGGCCGTGGCCGCGTTGATCACCGGACGGGCGGCGGCCTTCAGCAGGTGCACGCCGAGGGCGATCAGCACCCCGGTCGCCACGGGGACCCACTCGTTGGACGAGAAGAAGCTGCCGGGATCGCTCACCGTCACCGTCTCCGACGACGAGCCGGCGCCGAACGCCAGCCCGCCGGCGGTCGGCCGGACCACGGTCTGCACCACGTCGTTGACGTGGTCGACCACCGGGACCTTGTCGGCGACCAGCTCGACGGCCAGCAGCACCGCCAGGATGGCCACCACCCAGCCGTTGCCGAGCCACTGCCAGCCGCTGGGCAGGTCGATCAGGTCGGTGTAGCGGGCCAGCAGCCCCATGGTGAGCAGGGGAATGTAGGCGTTCAGCCCCGCTGAGGCGGCAAGGCCGGTGCCGGTGAGAACTTCGAACACCGTCTCAGGATCGCACCGCCGCGCCAGTGCCGCTCGGTGGCGCGGGCCGGGGTCTCCGCTACCCTCGTCGGGTGCGGTTGGTCATTGCGAAGTGCTCGGTGGACTACGTCGGACGGCTCTCGGCCCACCTGCCGCCGGCCACCCGGTTGCTCATGGTGAAGGCGGACGGGTCGGTGTCGATCCACGCCGACGACCGGGCGTACAAGCCGTTGAACTGGATGAGCCCGCCCTGCCGGCTGGAGGAGGCGCCCGGGGTCTGGCGGGTCGTCAACAAGGCCGGCGAGGAACTGCGGATCACCCTGGAGGAGATCTTCCAGGACACCTCGTACGAGCTGGGCGTCGATCCGGGCCTGCGCAAGGACGGCGTGGAGGCACACCTCCAGGAGTTGCTGGCGGCCAACCCGGAGGCCCTCGGCGAGGGGTTCACGCTGATCCGCCGGGAGTACATGACGGCCATCGGCCCGGTCGACCTGCTCTGCCGGGACGCCGAGTCCGGCACCGTCGCCGTCGAGGTCAAGCGCCGGGGCGAGATCGACGGCGTGGAGCAGCTCACCCGGTACCTCGAACTGCTCAACCGCGATCCGCTCCTCGCCCCGGTCGCCGGGGTCTTCGCCGCACAGGAGATCAAGCCGCAGGCCCGGGTGCTCGCCACCGACCGGGGCATCCGCTGCGTGGTCGTGAACTACGACAAGCTGCGCGGCATCGAGCGCGACGAGCTCACCCTCTTCTGACGGGCGGGCCGGGCGGTCCCGTCCGACGCCGCGCCGCCCGCCACCGGTCAGGACGGCGGCACCGGTGGCCCCTCCGCGCGGACGGCGATCAGCGACTTGGGCAGGCCGGCCACCCGCTCGACGAGGATCCGCGAGTCGGGGAAGTAGTGCCGCATCTGCGAGCGGTCGAGCAACTCCGTCCAGAGCACCTGGTGGATGGCGGCCTCGTGGGTACGGGTCGGCTTGTGCCCGAGCGGCCACCGGCGGGCGACCGCCGTGCGCAGCCGTACCGGGAGGAACTGCATCCCCGGCGCGATCCAGTGCGGCTCGATGGGGAAGTAGCGGTAGGGCGTCTGCACCCAGTGCCGGTCGCCGAGGCCGCGCACGGCGTCGGCGAAGCGCAGCCGCCGCTCGTGCCCGCCGACGTGCTCCAGCACGGAGTTGGAGAAGACGAGGTCGTAGCGGCGCGAGGTGATGCGGGCCGGCAGGTCGCAGGCGTCGGCCCGGTCGACCTCCGCCCACTCCGGGACCTCCGCCGGCGGTCGCTCCAGGTTGACCACGTGCACCCGCGCCGGCCGAACGTCGGCCCGGGTCCAGGTGCCGAGCCGGCCGCCCAGGTCGACGACGTGCATCTTCGCCAGGTCGGGGAAGGTGCGGGCCAGCCAGTCGGCGCGGCGACGCCGTTGCCGGGCGCTCCACGAACGGTCACTGTCGACGAGGTGGAAGCGCAATCGATGGGGGCGCATTTAACGCAATGTACTGCTCCCACCACGTTGGACACACGTGGGGGCGGTCATGATCGGTTATCTGACAGTCACCGGCCGTACATGACCTTGATGGCCTTGACGAGCCGGGCGACGTCGGCCGGCGTCCGGTCGAAGGTCGTCGACGGCAGCAGAGACTGGGCGCGCCGGCGGGTGATGGCCTTGGCGCGGCTGAACTCGCGCAGCCCGTCCTCGCCGTGGATGCGCCCGAAGCCGGAGTCGCCGACGCCGCCGAACGGCAGGGTGGACATCCCGGCGAAGGTCAGCGCCGAGTTGACCGACGCCATGCCCGAGCGCAGCCGCCGGGCGATCGCCACCGCGTGCCGCCGGCCGAAGACCGAACCCCCCAGGCCGTACGACAGCGCGTTGGCGCGGGCCACGGCCTCGTCGGTGTCGCGGACCCGGTTGATGGTCAGGGTCGGCCCGAACGTCTCCTCGCGTACAGCGGCCGAGTCCTCGGGGACGTCCACCAGCACGGTCGGCCGCACGTACGGCGGCTGCACCGCGTCCGCGCCGCCGAGCACCGCCCGGCCACCCCGGGTCAGCGCGTCGTCGATGTGCCGGCGGATCACGTCGACCTGGCTCGGCATGGTGATCGGGCCGATGTCGGCACCCTCCGCGCCGACGGTCAACCTGCCGGCCCGCTCGACCACCTTGCCGACGAAGGCGTCGAAGACCGGCTCGACGGCGTAGACCCGTTCGATGCCGATGCAGGTCTGGCCCGCGTTGGTCAGCGCGCCCCAGACGCACGCCTCGGCGGCGGCGTCCAGGTCGGCGTCGGCGTCGACGATCATCGCGTCCTTGCCGCCCGCCTCCAGCAGCACCGGCGTCAGCGACTCGGCACAGGCCGCCATCACCTTCCGGGCGGTCGCCGACGATCCGGTGAAGGCCAGCTTGTCCACTCCGGCGCGGCAGAGCGCCGCCCCGACGTCGCCGAGCCCGTGCACGGCGGTGAACACCGGCTGCTCCGGCACCACCTCGGCGAACGTGTCGACCAGCCACTGCCCGACGACGGGGGTGTACTCGCTGGGCTTGAGCACCACCGCGTTACCGGCCGCCAGTGCGTACGCGGCGGAGCCGATCGGGGTGAAGACGGGATAGTTCCACGGGCCGATGACGCCGACGACACCGTAAGGCTGGTATTCGAGGTGGGCGGAGAACTCGGCCAGGACGAGCCGCGAGCGGACCCGGCGGGGGCCCAGCACCCGGCGGGCGTTGCGGGCCGCCCAGTCGACGTGCTCGACGGCGGTGACCAACTCGACGACGGCGTCGGCGACCGGTTTGCCGCCCTCGACGTGCACCAGCTCGGCGATCTCCTCGATCCGCCGGGCGAGGAGCCTGCGCCAGCGCAGTAGCCGCTCCCTGCGCCCGGTGAAGCCGAGCCCGGCCCACCACTCGCCGGCCGCCCGGGCCCGTTCGACGGCCCGTTCGACGTCCTCCGTGCTGGCGACCGGCAGGCGGCCGGCCTCCGCGCCCGTCGCCGGGCTCGTCGAGACCAGCCGACCGTCCTCGATGACCGGGTTACCCGGGACACGCACCGCCGTCATGGCGGAAGTCTAGACCCGAGGATTACTCACTGGTAGGGCCGGCCGCCTGGCCCATCGGCCCGCCCGTCGGCCGGACTTGTGGCGATTCATCCGCTGGTGTGCGCCGAATCGTCGAACGCGAGGTGTCCGGCCGGGGGTGCGGAGGTGACCACGTGGCGGTGGAGCACGACTATTGTGTGATGGCAGTCTGACAGGCGGTGGCCGTGTGGGGTGGAGGCTGGCTGTCCATGGAGGAACATCCGGAACTGAGGCCGTTGTTGACGGTGACCGGCGGGGCGATGCGGGGGCTCAGCTTCCGGGTCGCTCCCGAGCGGCAGGTGATCGGTCGGGCGCCGACAGTCGACATCGTGGTGCACGACGCGCACCTGAGCCGCCAGCACGCCGAGATCTGGCTGACGGGCGAGGGCGCGTCCCTGGCGGACCTGGGCTCCACCAACGGCACCTGGCTCAACGACCGGCGGATCACCGGCGTCGAGCGGCTGGCCGACGGGGACGTGATCCGCCTCGGCCGCACCGAGCTGCGCGTCTTCGACCCCGGTGTGGCGCGGACGGACCCGGTCGGCTTCAGTTTCGGCCGGCCGCGCCCGGACCGCCGTCCGACCCTGCCGCTGCCGATCGCGCCCCCGGCCCTGCCGGGCCCCGATCAGCCCGTGCCGGCGGCGGTCCTGTCCGCGCCATCCTGACCGGCGGTTAGGAGGGGGCCGTTAACAAGGTGCCCTTCCTTACACCGCGGGCGCCGCACATCCGGGCGGTGGGCGGCGTGGCGGGCGGGCACATGGACTCCTCCGGCACCGGCGTGGCAGCATCCGGCGGATGGAGACCGGACAGCGGCAGGTGTCGGCGAACGGGATCACCCAGGCGGTACGGGTGGCCGGGCCGCCGGACGGCGTGCCCGTACTGCTGATCCACGGCAACTGCTCGTCGGCGGCCTTCTGGGAGCCGCTGGTGCGGCGCCTGCCGGCCACCCTCCGGGTGGTCGCGCCCGACCTGCGCGGCTACGGGCTGACCGACACCGCCCCGGTGGACGCCACGCGGGGCCTGACCGACTTCGCGGACGACGTCGCCGCGCTCCTCGACGAGCCGTCCCTCTTCGCTCCCGGCGCGCGGCCGGTGGTGGTCGGGCATTCGCTGGGCGGCGGCGTGGCGATGCGACTGCTCGTCGACCACCCCGACCGGGTGGGCGCGCTGCTGCTCGCCGCGCCGGTCTCGCCGTACGGCTACGGCGGCACCCGCGACCTGGCGGGCACCCCGACCACCGCCGACTTCGCCGGCACCGGAGGGGGCACCGCGAACGGCGACTTCGTCAAGCGGCTGGCGGCCGGCGACCGGGGCGCGGACGGGCCCAGCAGCCCGCGCGCGGTGCTGCGGGCCACCTACGTGGCGGATCCGGCCGCGCTCGGTGACGACGAGGAGTTGCTGCTGGACAGCGTCCTCTCCACCGCGACCGGCGACGACAACTACCCGGGTACGGCACTGCCGTCGGCGAACTGGCCCGGCACGGCCCCGGGCCGGCGCGGGGTGCTCAACGCCCTCTCCCCGGCGTACTTCCGGGTCGCCGACGAACTCGTCGCCGTGGCCGGCAAGCCGCCGATCACCTGGATCCACGGGGACGCCGACGTGATCGTCTCGGACGCCGCGTTGATGGACCTGGCCCACCTGGGCTCGTTGGGGGTGCTGCCCGGTTGGCCGGGACAGGACGCCTGCCCGGCCCAGCCGATGGTGGGGCAGACCCGGGCGGTGCTGGAACGCTACGCGGCGGCCGGCGGAGCCTACCGGGAGGTGCTGCTGCCGGGCTGCGGGCACAGCCCGCACCTGGAGCGGCCGGCCGAGTTCGTCGCCGAGTTGCTCCGGCTGACCGGCGGGACCGCCGCCTCGGCCTGACCGGGCTTCCGGCCGGTGGACCGGAGAACCGGGCCTGGCGACCGGAACTCCCGGCCCGCCGACCGGATCCCGGCCGGACGGGTGCGCGGGCTGGGCGTCCCGACCGGGCGCGGCGCCGGTGAGCTCGTGAAATTTCCCACGGCACCTCGACAACGGAGCGTCACGTGGCAGACTCGCGCACATAACCTTAATGGTCGTTCATGTCGCTGTGCGGACTTGGGGAGGCTGATCGTGGCGCGCGATTTCGCCAGCGTGGGCGTGGTGGGTCTGGGCACCATGGGTGCCGGCATCGTCGAGGTCTTCGCGCGCAACGGCATCGATGTCGTCGCCGTCGAGGTCGCCGAGGACGCGATGGAGCGCGGCCGGGCGATCCTGACCGGCTCGACGGACCGGGCCGTGGCCAAGGGCAAGCTCGCCGAGACCGACCGGGAGGCGCTGCTGGGCCGAGTCCGGTTCGCGGTCGGGCTGGACGCGCTGCACTCGGTGGACCTGGTCGTCGAGGCGGTGCCCGAGCACCTGGACCTCAAGCAGCGGATTTTTGCCGAGCTGGACCGGGTCTGCAAGCCCGAGGCCATCCTCGCCACCAACACCTCCTCGCTGAGCGTCACCGAGATCTCCGTCGCCACCAGCCGGCCCAACCAGGTGATCGGCATCCACTTCTTCAACCCGGCCCCCGTCATGAAACTCGTCGAGGTGGTCCGGACGGTGGTCACCTCCGTCGACGTGGTCGCCGACGTGGAGTCGCTCTGCGAACGTCTCGGCAAGGTCGACGTGACCATCAGCGACCGCGCCGGCTTCATCGCCAACGCGCTGCTCTTCGGCTACCTCAACCACGCCGTCGCCATGTTCGAGTCGCGCTACGCCACCCGCGAGGACATCGACGCCGCGATGAAGCTCGGCTGCGGGCTGCCGATGGGCCCGCTGGCGCTGATGGACCTGATCGGCGTGGACACCGCGTACGAGATCCTCGACACCATGTACCGGCGCGGCGGGCGGGACCGCCGGCACGCCCCGGTGCCGCTGATCAAGCAGATGGTCACCGCCGGACTGCTCGGCCGCAAGTCCGGCCGGGGCTTCTACACCTACGAGCGGCCGGGCTCGCCGGTGGTCGTACCCGACGAGCAGACGCCGGTCGCGACGGAGGCCGCGATCGGCGACGGCGCCCGCGCCATCGCGACCGTCGGTGTCGTCGGCTCCGGGACCATGGCCACCGGCATCATCGAGGTCTTCGCGAAGGCCGGCTACGAGGTGGTCTCGGTGACCCGGGGCGCGGAGAAGTCCGCCAAGGTCTTCGAGGCCCTCAAGACCTCGCTCAACAAGGGCGTGGTGCGCGGCAAGCTGAGCGAGGCGGACCGGGACGCCGCGCTCGGCCGGATCAACTGGTCGGCCACCCTGGAGCACCTCGCGGACGTCGACCTCGTCGTCGAGGCCGTGGTCGAGGAGTTGAGCGTCAAGAAGGCCCTCTTCGCCAGCCTCGACGAGATCTGCAAGCCGGGCGTCGTGCTCGCCACCACCACCTCGTCGTTGCCGGTGATCGACGTCGCGATGGCCACGCAGCGGCCCGCCGACGTGGTCGGGCTGCACTTCTTCAACCCGGCCCCGCTCATGCCGCTCGTCGAGGTCGTGGCGACCATCCGCACCTCGACGGAGACCACGGCCACCGCCCGCGCGGTCTGCGCCGCGCTGGGCAAGACGGGCGTGGTCTGCGGCGACCGGTCCGGCTTCATCGTCAACGCGCTGCTCTTCCCGTACCTCAACGACGCGGTGAAGATGCTGGAGGCGAGCTACTCCACCGCCGACGACATCGACCACGCCATGAAGCTGGGCTGCGGCTACCCGATGGGTCCGTTCGAGCTGCTCGACGTGGTCGGCCTGGACGTCTCGCTGGCCATCCAACGGGAGCTCTACCTGGAGCTGCGCGAGCCGGGCTTCGCGCCCGCGCCCCTGCTGGAGCACCTGGTCACGGCCGGCTACCTGGGCCGCAAGAGCGGCCGCGGCTTCCGCGACCACACCCGCCGCTGAGCGGGTCAACACCGGGGGCCGGTGACGGCGTCTGCAGGGTGTGACCTTCGAGGAGTACGTCGGCAGCCGAGGCCCGGCCCTGATCCGGCTGGCCCGGCTGCTCACCGGGGACGAGCATCGGGCCGAGGACCTCACCCAGGACGTCCTGGCCCGCGCGTACGTGCACTGGCGGAAGATCGCGAAGGCGGACCGGCCGGACGTGTACGTGCGCCGGATGCTGGTCAACGCCAACAACTCCTGGTGGCGGCGCCGGTCGAACCGGGAACTGGCCACCGCCGACTTCGCGGAACAGCCGCAGCGTGGCGATCTCGTCGGCGAGACGGCCGACCGGGACGCGATGTGGCGGCTCATTCTCACGTTGCCGGACCGCCAGCGGGCGGTGCTCGTGCTGCGCTACTACGAGGACCTCGACGACGCGACCATCGCCCAGATCCTCGGCTGCTCGCCGGTCACCGTCCGCACCCACGCCATGCGGGCGCTCATCCACCTCCGGGAGCGCTGTGGCGTCCCGACCACGAACGGGAGCGGGCTGTGACCGACCTCGACCAGCGGATCGTACGGACGCTGCGGGAGCGCGCCGAGGGAACGGTCGACACCGACCGCCTGCTCTCGCGTGCCGTCGCCGGAGGGCGGGTGCGCCGGCGACGGCGTCGGGCCGGTGCGGGCACTGCGCTCGGCCTGGCTGCGGTGCTCGGGTTCAGCGTCGTCGCCGGCACCGGGCTGCCCGAGCGGGTACGCCCACCGGACGCCGCCGTGCCGTCGGCGGCCACCGTGGCACCCTCCCGGGCCGAGGGCGTCCCCGGGGCCGCGGCCCGGCCGGACCTGGTCGGCACCGACCCCCGGGTGCTGCACTTCGGGGTCGACACCGCGCGGGTCCGCTACCTGGAATGGGAGGTCGGATCGGGTGTGGAAGGCGTCCGGGTCGCCGTGGGCTCCGGTCCGCCGGTGACCGTTCAACTGGCTTCCTCCGCCGCCCTGTTGCAGCCCGGTCCCGACGGAACGCCGACGCCGGTCGCCTGGCCGACGGCCGAGGAAGCCTTCGACGGCGCCGACCGCCCGCACCGGGAGACGGGACAGGCGGTGAGCTGGGTCCGGCTCTGGCGGCCGGCCCCCGGCCTGTACGCCCGCGCCGCCGTGACCGCCGCGACCGCTCGGGAGATCGATGTCGCCGTCGGGTTCCTCCGGCTGGACGAGGCGCGCCACTGCAGCGCGCCGGCGCGGTTGACCACGCTGCCCGCCAGGGCACGGCTGAGCGGCTGTGCGGTCGACGTCGCCGCCTTCCCCGAAGCGATGATCGCGTCGCTGCGGGTGGGCAGCGCGGGCGGGCAGGAGATGACCGTCTCGTTCCAGTATTCACGCTCCATGGGCGAAGGCCGCACCACCGGTAACCGGACGATCGGGGGCCGCCCCGCCTACCTGTACCCGCGGGGCGACCAACTGGAGCTGCTCGGCATCCCGAAGGCCCACCTGATCGTCGAGTTCGGCTGGCCGTTCGCGGGCTTCACCGAGGCGGACGCGACCGTCCTGCTGGCCGGGGCGCAGGTGGCCGCCGACCCCGCCGATCCGGAGACCTGGGACTGACCGCTGGTCGGGTCGGCCCGCCCCGGGCCGGCCCCGTCGTCGGCCCGTACGCTTGGAAAGCGTGAGCCCTCGCCGGAACCGACCCCGCCGCGACGAGTCCGCGCAGCTGGACTCCGACCGGGTCCGCCAGGGCGTCGCCTCGGTGCAGCAGTGGCGCGACGGCGACTGGCAGGTACGCGGGATCAGCGGCGGCGCGTCCACCAAGACGTACCGCTGTCCCGGCTGTGACCAGGAGATCCGCCCGGGGGTGGCGCACCTGGTGGCGTGGCCGGCCGACGGGCGGGGTGACCTGACCGACCGGCGGCACTGGCACAGCGGGTGCTGGCGGGCCCGGGACCGGCGCGGGCCGGTGGTCCAGCGCGGTCGTGGCGCCCCCCGGTACGGCTGAGCGATCTGGATCACGCTGTTTCCGCCCCGCCCGGCGGTCCCCGGCCGCCCGGGAGACACTGGAGTGGTGAGCACACCGATCCGTGCGTCCTCCATCCTGCCCGGGCGCCGCGAGGACATCGAGCTGCACACCGCCGACGGTCTGCGGCTGGTCGGTGAGCTGGCCCGGCCGCTGGACCGCGAGCCGGTGGCCACCCTCGTCTGCCTGCACCCGCTGCCGACGCACGGCGGGATGATGGACAGCCACGTGCTCCGCAAGGCGGCGTGGCGACTGCCGGCCCTGGCCGACCTGGCGGTGCTCCGGTTCAACACCCGCGGCACCAGCAGCGTGCGCGGCACCAGCGAGGGGGCCTTCGACAACGCGGTCGGCGAGCGGTTCGACGTGGCCGCCGCCATCGAGTACGCCGAGTTCCACGAGCTGCCGGACATCTGGCTGCTCGGGTGGTCGTTCGGCACCGACCTGACCCTCAAGTTCGGCTGCGACCCGGCGGTGAGCGGGGCGATCCTGCTCTCCCCGCCGCTGCGCTTCTCCACCGCGGCGGATCTCGAACACTGGGCGGCGTCCGGCAAGCCGCTGACGGCCCTGGTTCCCGAGTTCGACGACTACCTGCGCCCGGACGAGGCCAGGGAACGCTTCGCGGTGGTGCCGCAGGCAGAGGTGGTCGGGGTGCCCGGCGCGAAGCACCTCTGGGTCGGCGACGCCGAGACCGCGCTGGACGAGGTGGTCCGGCGGGTCAACCCGGCCGCCGCGGTGCCACTGCCGACCGTCTGGGACGGCCCGATGGAGACCGGCGACGTCAGCGCGTACGCCGACCGCACCGTGGCCTCCTTCGCGGATCGCCCGGTGCCCGGCCCGCCCGCCGGCCAGGCCGGCTGACGCCGCGCCGCCGGCCGGTGGGCGTCCTGCCCGGTCAGCGGGAGTCCTGCCGGGGCAGGACGACCTCCCGCAGGATGAGCTGGAGCGCGGCCACCGCCGGGATCGCGATCAGCGCGCCCACCACGCCCAGCAGGGAGACCCCGAGCAGGGCGGCGACCAGGGCCGCCACCTCGTTGACCGACACCGACCGGCGCATGATCTTGGGATAGATCAGGTAGTTCTCCACCTGCTGGTAGATCAGGAAGAACACCGCGCAGGCGATGCCCACCGGCAGGTCCGTCGCGAAACCGACCAGGCTGACGATCACCGCGCCCAGGGTCGCGCCGATCTGCGGGATCAGGTCCGTCACCGCGACCACCACGGCCAGTGCGAACGGGTACGGTAGGCCGACGATCAGCGCGAAGACGAACGTGGACACCCCGGCCAGCACCGCGATGCTGAGCGCGCCCACCATGTACGCGCCGACCTTCGTCAGGATCTCGTCTCCGATCAGCTGCACCCGCTCGCGGCGGGAACGGGGCACCAGCGAGTAGCCCAGGTTGCGGAGCCGGTTGAAGTAGGCCAGGAAGTAGATGGTCAGCACGAGCACGGTCAACGCCCGGAACACCGTGCCGAAGACCAGTTGGGCGCCGCCGAGCACTCCGCCGAGGGCCTGACCGACCGTGTCCGCGTTCGCGATGCTCTGCACCCGCTCCATCAGGTCGTACCGTTCGACCAGGTCGTTGACCGTCTGGTTGCGGCGCAGCTCGTCGAGGTAGCTGGGCAGTTGGTCGATGAACTGCCCGGTCTGCGTCACGACCGGCGGCACCAGGGCGAAGGCGCCGCCGCAGAGCAGCAGCACGACCGTCAGCGCGACCGCCGCCACGGCGGCACCGTGCGGCAGCCCCCAGGACCGCAGCCGGAGCACGGCGGGGTGCAGGCCGACGGCGAGGAAGAGCGCGATGACGACCAGGACCAGGATGCCGGCCGCGTTGCGCACGCCCAGATAGAGGGCGTACGCCAACAGCACGCCCGCCGCACCGGTGAAGCCGACCAGGAAGCTGTTGCGCCGCAGCGGTCGCCCCGGCGTACCGAACCGGCTCGACCCGGTCACCGGCGGCTCGTCGGCCCCCGTCACGGTCACCTCGGCTTCGGCCGTCACCTCGGCCCGCTCGGGTGCAGTGGGCCGTTCCGCCCGGGATGCCTGTTCCGGCTCGGGTGCCGTGGGCCGTTCCGTTCGGGATGCCTGTTCCGGCTCGGGTGCCTGGCTGGACCGGGCGGCCTGTTCCGGTCCCTTGCCGACCGTGTCCGATGCCGGCACGGGCCTGGACTCCGCCCGGTCCGCGCCGTCCGATCCGGAGGCGGCTCCGGGCGGTGGGCCTGTCCCGCCCGTTTCCGGACCGGGCCCGGGCTCCCGGTCGGGCCCCGGCGCAGGCGGTCCGTCGTGTGCCATCGGACCTCCCTGATCGACTCCGCCGTAGCCCTCGACCCGAGCGCACGTCGCTGCGGGTTCCACGGGGAGCGTACGCCGCAGGCCCGGCGCACCCGTCCGTCGAGACGCGGTCCCCGAGATCTTGGTACGGAACGGCCCCTGGACGGGCCCTTTCGTACCAAGATCTCGGCGGAAGGCGATCTTGTGCGGGGGTCAGTCCTTCTCGACGACGACCTTGCTCGGCTTGGCGCTGCGCTCGTCGGTGGTGGGCTTCGCCGGTCGCTTGCCGTTCTCGCCCGTACTGGTGATCTTGGTCGGGGTGGCGCCCCGACCGCCCTCACCCGGTACCGCCGCCACGGTCGGTTCCCCGTCCACGCCGGCACTCGCGGTGCCCCCGTCGACGGTGGTGACGCTCGCGACCTTGCCGTTGTCGGGCTGCCCGGGGTCGGCCGGCTCGATTCGGCCCTTGGCCGGTTGTCCGGCGTCCGCCGGCTCCACCTTGCCGGCGGGCTTTTCGCCGGCCGGCGACGCGGTCTCCGCGACGTCCTTCGCCCCGACCGCGCCCGTTCCGGCCGAACCCGCGACGACCGCGCCTGCTCCAGCCGCGCCCGTCCCGCCGGTCGTGCCCGTGCTGGCCGCGCCCACCGGGGCCTTCTCCGCGTCGGTAGTGCCCGCGTCGACCGTGCCCGTGCTGGCCGAGCCGGCCGGAACCTGCTCCGCGTCGGAGCGAGGCCTCCCGCCGTTGGCCGTGGCCGACGTCGGCTTGCCGCCGGTCACGACCGGGGTGGCCGCGGCGGCGCCGTACGTCCCGCCCGGCCGGTCGGCCGCGCCGAGCAGGCCCAACCGCAGCTCCGCCACCTGCCGCTGGAGCTCGTCCGACTCCTGACGGGACGTCCAGGTCTCCTGCCGCAGGTCGGCGAGCTGCTGCTGGGCCTGGGCGATCTCCAGCATCACCTGGGCGAGCTGCTGCCGGCTGGCGGCGGCCTCCTGCTGCGTGGCGGCGAGGTGCTGCTGGGTGGTGGCGAGGTGCTGCTGCGTCGTGGCCGCGTACTCCTCGAACTGCCGGCGCGACGTCGCCACGTGCTCGTCGGCCTTGCGGCGCTTGTCGGTCGCCTCCGCCTCGGCCTTGCCGAGCAGCGCCGCGCTCTCCTCCTCGGCCCGCCGGCGCATCGCCAGCGCGTCCTGCTCGGCGGCCTGACGGACCGCGTCGGCCCCCTGCTCGATCTCGTTCTTCCGGCTGGTGTACTCCGCCTCCAGCGTGGCGCGGCGCGCCTCGAACCCGGTCTCCAGCTCGTCGTGCCGGGTCTTGTGCTGCTTCTCCAGCTCGTCGTGCCGCGTCTTGTGCTGCTTCTCCAGCTCGTCGCGGCGCTTGGTGAACTCCTGCTCCGCAGTCGTGCGGCGCTGGGCCAGTTCGCGGTCCGCGGCCTCGCGCCGGCTGTTCACCTCCTGCTCCACCCCGGCCCGCCAGGCGCCCAGCTCCTGCTGCGTCTGGGCCCGGGCCTGCTGCACGTACGCCTCGGTCTCGGAGCGCATCCGCTGCACGTACGCCTCGGTCTCGGCGCGGGTGCGCTTGGCCGTCTCGGCCGCCTGGGTGGTGAGCCGCTCCGCCTCCTGGCGGGCCTTCTCACGGGTGGCCCGGCCGGCGTCGGCGGCGTCGTCGATGGCCTGCTTGGCGTCCCGCTGGGCCTTCGCGTGGGTGGCCCGGCCCGCCTCGGTGGCCTGGTCGATCAGCCGCTTCGCCTCCTGCTGGGCCTTGGCGTGCACCTCCTTGGCGGCCTCCCGGAGCTGGGTGGCCTCCTGCTGGGCCTTGGTGTGCACCTCCCGGGCCGCCTCGCGCAGCTTGGTCGCCTCCTGCTGGGCCCGGTTGTGGATCTCCTTGGCCACGTCCCGGAGCTGGGTGGCCTCCTGCTGAGCCTTCGCCAGTGCCTCCTGGGCGGCCTTGCGGAGCCGGGCGCCCTCCTCCTTGGCGGTCCGGACCGCGGCGTCCGCCTCGGCCCTGCGGGCCGCCGTGTGCCGCTCCTCCTCCGTCCGGCGGGCGGCCAGCGCGATCTCGAAGTCCTTCAGGGCGGTGGCGGCCTGCTCGCGGGCCTCCTCGACGATGTGTTCGGCGGCGCCCCGGCGCGCGTCGATCTCCTCGTTGGCGGCGGCCAGGATCGCGTCGGCCTGCTCCTCGGCGAGGGTGAGGATCTGTTCCACCCGTGGGCCGAGGTGCCGGTAGGACACGTTCTCCAGCGCCCCGGACGACTTGCGCGCCTGGGCGAGGTCCCGCTGGAGCACCTCGACCTGGCCGGCGAGCTTGTGGATCTGTGTGTAGGCCTGTTCCCGCTCGGCCGCCAGGGCCGCGATTTCGTGCTCCGCGCGAGCGACGTATCGATCGACCTGACGTTTCTCGTACCCCCGCAGAGCGGACTCGAAGCTGGGCTCCGTGGTCACGTCCCCGCCGAGAGCGAACAGTTCCTCGCCGTGCGACATGCCCCCATCCTCACACGCATCCAGTCCGGCTGGGGCGATACGGACGCCCCGGATAGGACCTACTTCACTGCTGACACGCCCGGGCAATTCGCTTTGCCGGCAAACACGTACGGCGCGGGGTGTGCCGGTTACCCGGTGTCACCCCGCGCCGTCGATCATGCCCCGATCCGGTGGGTCAGTTGGTCGTCTCCGCGGTCACCCGCTCGCCTGCGTTGTCGGCCTTCGCCGCTTCCGGTCTGGCCGGCGCGGCGGGCGGCGCGGCGGGCACCCCCGGCACGATCCCGGCGAGGCCGGAGAGCATCTGACCGAGCTGCGAGGTGACGGCGTCCTTCTGCCGGGTGAGGTCCTCGACCTCGCGGCGGGCGGCCTGGGTGGTCAGCTCGGCCTCGGTGCGCGCTTCGGTGACCAGGCGCTTCGCCTCGGACTTCGCCTCGCCGAGCGTCTTGTCGGCCAGCGCCTTGGCCTTGTCGACCGTCTCGTTGGCGGTGCGCTCCGACTCGACCCGGCGGGCCTCGGCGCGCTGCTCGATCTCCTTGGCCCGTTCCTGCGCGGCGTGGGCCCGCTGCTCGGCCTCGCTGACCAGCTTCTGGGTCTGGGCGACCTGCGCGGCGTGCCGCTCCGACTCCTCGCGCTCGGCCTTCTCCCGGCGCTCGGCGAGCTGGAGCTCCAGGGCCTGGAGGTCCTTGTCGCGCTTGTCGCGGGCGTCGGTGAGCAGCTTGGTCGCCTCGGCGCGCTTCTCCTCGGCCTCCCGGGCGGCCTTGGCCCGCTGCTGGGTGATCTCCCGCTCGGCGGTGGCCCGCAGGGTGGCGACCTCACGCTCGACGGTGGACTTCAGCTCGGCGACCTCGTGGGCGGTGACCGTGCGCAGCTGCTTGGTCTCCCGGTCGGCGTCGGCGCGCAGCGTGTCGGCCTCCCGCCGGGCCTGGACCCGGACCTCGGCGGCCTCCCGCTCGGCGGCGGTACGGAGGTTGCCGGCCTCCCGCTCGGCGGTGGCCTTCATCGCCGCAGCCTCGGCGCGCGCCTTGTCGGTGATCTCGCGCGCCTCGAGGCGGGCGGCGGACAGGATGCCCTCCGACTCCCGCTTGGCCTCGTTGCGGTGGTCGTTGGCCTGCTCCTCGGCCAGCCGGAGGATCTGCTCGACCCGCGTGCCGAGGCCGGAGAGGGTGGGCCGGCTGTTCTCCTCGAGCTGCTTGTTGGTGTCGGCGAGCTTCTGCTCCAGCGCGCTCATCCGCTGCTCAGCCTGGCGGAGCCGCCGCTGGGCGTCGTTCATCCGCTGCTCGGCCTCGGCGCGGGCCTGCTCGGACTGGGTCAGCGCGGCGGTCATCCGGCCGATGAAGTCATCGACCTGGTGGGTGTTGTAGCCGCGCAGGCCGACGGTGAAATCGGGCTGCGAGTTCGCGTTATCGAAGAACGCAAGAGGGGAGGACTGCTGGGGCATTGGGACATACTCGCAGACCCCCCAGGGTGCTTCGCAAGAGCGGTGGTGAGCTTTCGCGTCCTCTTTACATGGTCAACTTCGGTCTGGCGGAAGGCCGGACAGATCGGCGATCTTGGCAGGTCCCGGGCGGGTCGGACGGCACGGAGAGTGACATGGAAAAGGGCCGCGGGTGCGTTGCGTCCCGCGGCTCTTTTCGCGCCATGGCCCGGGCCACTCGAATGAGCGCCCGGGCCCTCCCTCGGAAAGGCAATCGCCGTTCACCGCATTGGTCGTCGGCGCGTCATCCGTCGGGTCAGTGGCCCCGGAACCGGTTGATCGCGTCCTCGTGCCGGGACCGCAGCTCGCGGTCGCGGACACCGAGGCCGTCCGTCGGCGCGAGGCAGCGCACGCCGACCTTCCCCTGGTGCGCGTTGCGGTGCACCTCGTACGCGGCCTGGCCGGTCTGCTCCAACGCGTAGGTCCTCGACACGGTGGGGTGGATCCTGCCCAGCGCCACCAGCCGGTTGGCCTCCCACGCCTCCCGGTAGTTGGCGAAGTGGCTGCCGACGATCCGCTTGAGGTGCATCCAGAGGTAGCGGTTGTCGTACTGGTGCTGGTAGCCGCTGGTGGAGGCGCAGGTGACGACGGTGCCGCCGCGCTTGGCCACGTAGACGCTCGCGCCGAAGGTCTCCCGCCCAGGGTGCTCGAAGACGATGTCCGGGTCCTCGCCGCCGGTCAGCTCCCGGATCCGCTCGCCGAAGCGCCGCCACTCGTCCTGGTCCTGCGTCTGCTCGTCCTTCCAGAACCGGAATCCCTCGGCGGCACGGTCGATCACCAGCTCGGCGCCCATCTTCCGGCACAGCTCCGCCTTGTCTGGGGAGGAGACCACGCAGACGGGGATGGCGCCGCCGTTGAGCGCCATCTGGGTGGCGTAGCCGCCCAGGCCGCCGGAGGCGCCCCAGATCAGCACCACGTCGCCCTGCTTCATGTTGGCCCCGTGGTGGGACACCAACTGCCGGTACGCGGTCGAGTTGACCAGCCCGGGGCTGGCCGCCTCCTCCCAGCTGAGGTGGCGCGGCTTGGGCATCAGCTGGTTGGCCTTGACCACGGCCAGCTCGGCCAGGCCGCCGAAGTTGGTCTCGAAGCCCCAGATCCGCTGCTGCGGGTCCAGCATGGTGTCGTCGTGCCCGGCGGCGTCCTCCAGTTCCACCGAGAGGCAGTGGGCGACCACCTCGTCGCCGGCCTTCCACCGCGTCACCCCGGGACCGGTGCGCAGCACCACGCCGGCGGCGTCCGAGCCCACCACGTGGTACGGCAGGTCGTGCCGGCGGGTCAGCTCCGACTGCCGGCCGTAGCGCTCCAGGAACCTGAAGGTCGGCAGCGGCTCGAAGATGCTGGTCCAGACCGTGTTGTAGTTGATCGCGCTGGCCATCACCGCGACCAGTGCCTCGCCCGGCCCCAGCTCCGGCGTGGGCACCTCCTGCACGTGCAGCGCCCTGCGCGGGTCCTTGTCCCGGGTGGCCAGGCCGTCGAACATCCGGGTCTCGTCGGCGCGCACCACGACGCCGCGGTACGCCTCGGGCACCGGCAGGCCGGCGACTCCGGCGAGTTCTCGCTCCGGTCGGTCGGATCCCTCCGCCGCCATGATCGCTTCGAGGATGTCCTGCACGTCGACCTCCCGTTCGTCCGCACCCAGGCCCGCGCGGGCCTGGGTGCTGCCATCGTCGGCGTCGGTGCGACCACCCACCATGTCGGCATCCGACACATCCGGTACCGGCCGCGCTTCCTGTGGGGCGGGACGTTACTGAACAGTAGTTAAAGTCGGAAGTGCTCTGTGAAAAACCGCATCGGCCGATGCGTGGAGGTGTCCGGGTGGCGTCCGAACCGCGCAGCGTCGCGCTCGGCGGCGGCTCGTCCGCCCGGCCCCCGCCCAGGTGGCGGGGGCCGGGCGGTGGGTCAGTGCGCGGCGGCGGGCTCGACGAGCTCGACCAGCACCCCGCCGGCGTCCTTCGGGTGGATGAAGTTGACCCGCGAGTTGGCGGTGCCGCGCTTGGGGGTGTCGTAGAGCAGCTTCACGCCCCGTTCGCGCAGCTTCGCGCAGGCGGCGTCGATGTCCGCCACGGTGTACGCCACCTGCTGCACGCCCGCTCCCTTCTTGTCCAGGAACTTCGCGATGGTCGATTCCGGGCTCAACGGGGCGAGCAGTTGCACGCAGCCGCCCTCGGCGGTCGGGCCCACGGCCAGCATCGCCTCGCGGACGCCCTGCTCGGCGTTGACCTCGGTGTGCACGCAGCGCATCCCGAAGGTGCGCTCGTAGAAGTCGATCGCCGCGTCCAGGTCGGCGACGGCGACCCCGACGTGGTCGATGCGGCGCAGGCCGATGTCTGTGACATAGTCGGCAGCGGTCTCGGCGGGGGAGTTTTCAGCCATGGCGCTAGTCTGACCGAACAATCGTTAAGGCGTACAGGTCGGCACCCCTCGGAGGCAGGCATGGCTTCGGTGATCGTCAGCGGCGCGCGGACCCCGATGGGGCGCCTGTTGGGCAACCTCAAGGACCTCCCCGCGACCAAGCTGGGTGGCATCGCGATCAAGGCGGCGCTCGAGCGGGCCGGAGTCGCCCCCGAGCAGGTCCAGTACGTGATCATGGGACAGGTCCTCCAGGCCGGCGCCGGGCAGATCCCGGCCCGCCAGGCGGCCGTCGAGGCGGGCATCCCGATGTCCGTGCCGGCGCTGACCGTCAACAAGGTCTGCCTCTCCGGCCTGGACGCGATCGCCCTGGCCGACCAGCTCATCCGGGCCGGCGAGTTCGACGTCGTCGTCGCCGGCGGCATGGAGTCGATGACCAACGCCCCGCACCTGCTGGCCGGCCAGCGCGGCGGCTACAAGTACGGCGACGTGACGCTCAAGGACCACATGGCGCTGGACGGGCTCACCGATCCCTGGGACCGGTGCGCGATGGGGGAGTCCACCGAGCGGCACGGCGAGCGGCACGGCATCACCCGCGCGGAGCAGGACGCGTTCGCCGCGACCAGCCACCAGCGGGCCGCCGCCGCGCAGAAGAACGGCCACTTCGCCGACGAGATCACCCCGGTGGTCATCCCGCAGCGCAAGGGCGATCCGCTGGTGATCAGCGAGGACGAGGGGATCCGCCCGGACACCACGGTCGAGTCGCTGGCGAAGCTGCGCTCGGCGTTCGCCAAGGACGGCACCATCACCGCTGGCAGCTCCTCGCCGATCTCCGACGGCGCCGCCGCCGTGGTCGTGATGAGCAAGGCCAAGGCCAAGGAGCTGGGGCTGGCCTGGCTGGCCGAGATCGGCGCGCACGGCAACGTCGCGGGCCCGGACAACTCCCTGCACTCGCAGCCGTCCAACGCGATCCAGCACGCGCTCAAGAAGGGCGGGCTGAGCATCGAGGACCTGGACCTCATCGAGATCAACGAGGCGTTCGCCCAGGTCGGCATCCAGTCCACCCGTGACCTCGGGGTCAGCCCGGACAAGGTCAACGTCAACGGTGGGGCGATCGCGCTGGGCCACCCGATCGGCATGTCCGGCGCCCGGCTCGTGCTCACCCTCGCGCTGGAGCTCAAGCGCCGGGGCGGCGGCACCGGCGCGGCGGCACTCTGCGGCGGCGGCGGACAGGGCGACGCCCTCATCATCCACGTCCCCGGCGCCGACGAGAATGGTCGCTGAGCGCGAGGAGTGAGCCGGGGTTGCGAGCCCCGCAGTCGCCAGCAGAGGTGGCTCCGCTGAGCGCGAGGAGTGAGCCGGGGTTGCGAGCCCCGCAGTCGCCAGCGAAGCTGGCTCCGCTGAGCGCGAGGAGTGAGCCGGGGTAGCGTGTCCCGGGGTGGCGAGTAGAGGCGGGTCATTGAGCGAGATCGTCGACAGCGGCCCGGCGGTGGGCGCGGTCCCGGTGCGCCGCAGCCGGGACGTGCCGATGCTGGTCGAACGGGCCCGCGCGGGTGATCCGCGCGCGGTGGCCCGGCTGATCACTCTGGTGGAGTCGGGCGACGAGACGCTGCCGCGGATCGCGGCGGCGCTCGCGCCGTACGCCGGCCAGGCCCAGGTGGTCGGGCTGACCGGCTCGCCCGGCGTGGGCAAGTCGACCACCACCAACGAGCTGGTCCGGGCGTTGCGCGCCAAGGGTCACCGGGTGGGCGTGCTGGCGATCGACCCGTCCAGCCCGTTCACGGGCGGGGCGATCCTCGGCGACCGGGTCCGGATGCAGGACCACGCCACCGATCCCGGCGTCTACATCCGTTCGATGTCCAGCCGTGGGCACCTCGGCGGGCTGTCGGCGGCCACCCCGCAGGCGGTCCGGGTGCTGGAGGGCGCCGGCTGCGACGTGGTGCTGGTGGAGACCGTGGGCGTCGGGCAGGCCGAGGTGGAGGTCGCCTCGCTTGCCGACACCACACTGGTGCTGCTCGCGCCGGGCATGGGCGACGCGATCCAGGCGGTCAAGGCGGGCATCCTGGAGATCGCCGACGTGTTCGTGGTCAACAAGGCCGACCGGGACGGCGCCGACGCCACCGTGCGCGACATCCAGGGCATGATCGCCCTGGGCGAGCGTGGCCCGGGCGAGTGGCGGCCGCAGGTGGTGCGTGCGATCGCCGCCCGGAGTGAGGGGATCGACGACATCGCCGCCGCGATCGACAAGCATCGTGGCTGGCTGGTCAGGCACGGCGAGCTGCGCCGCCGCCAGGAGGCGCGGGCCGCCGCCGAGGTGGAGGCGATCGCGCTGGGCGCGCTCCGCGCCCGGATCGGCTCCCTGCGCGACGGTACGGAGCTGCCGGCGCTCGCCGCGAAGGTGGCCGAAGGGTCCCTCGACCCGTACGCGGCGGCCGACGAGCTGCTCGCCCAGCTCGGCACCTGAGAGGTCCACTCGCGACCCTTCCGAACTAGTACGCTCGCACCGCTCCACACCCGTGGGGCGGTGCGCTGCGGAATGGGGAGACGATGGGCGACGAGGCGACGCAGGAGCTGTCGGTGACGCCGGCCACGGCGGCGGGCGGGACGACACATGTCTCCGACGAGGTGGTGGAGAAGATCTCGGTGGCCGCCGCGCGCTCCGTGCCCGGGGTGGTCGAGCTGGGTGGGGACGTGGCCCGGTTCTTCAACGCGGTGCTCGACAAGGTCGGGCTGGACCAGGTCGGCGACGCCCGGCGCGGGTGCTCGGCCCACGTCACGAACGGCGCGGCCGTGGTCAACCTGGTCATCGTGATCGAGGCGGGCCACGCGGTGCCGCAGGTGACCGAGGCGGTCCGGATCCAGGTCACCGAGGCGGTCGAGGCCTACGGGCTGCGGGTCGACGAGATCAACATCAGGGTCGACGACGTGGCCCTCGACACCCCCACGCCCCCAACCCCCTGACACCCCCCGCCCCCGCCCCCGCCCGCCCCCTCCCTCCCCACCCCCCCTCCCGCCCCCCTCCTCTCCCCGCGCCGCGATCTTGCAGTTTCTGCCCGGGCAAATGCCACGTAGGCCGCGTAACGGGGGCTGCAAGTGCAAGATCGCGGCGCGGGTGGTCGGGAGGGGGCGGGACGGCGAGGGGAGGGGCAGGGAGGGCGCGGGGGAGGGCGGCCGGAGGGAGTGCGGAGGGGAGTGGGGAGGAGGGTGGAGCTGCCGTGACAGTCGCAACTGTCGCCGTCGCGGTTGATCTGAGTTCGGCGGGTCGCGTGCGAGACTAGGTAACCATGAGCGACCCACGGATCACCTCGTCGATCTTCACCCGCGGCGCGGTCGACCTCAGCACGCTGCGCACCCCCGCACCGACCCCCGCCCGTCCCGCCGCCCCGGCTCAGTCCGCCCCCACCGCCGGCCTGCCCGGCACCACCGGTGGCGGCGTCGCCGTCATCGACGTGAGCGAGGCGACATTCCAGTCCGAGGTTCTTGAACGCTCGCTCACCACACCGGTGGTCGTGGACTTCTGGGCCGAGTGGTGCGAGCCGTGCAAGCAGCTCTCCCCCGTGCTGGAGCGGCTGGCCGCGGAGGGCGGCGGCGCCTGGGTGCTCGCCAGGGTCGATGTGGACGCCAACCCGCGGATCGCCCAGATGTTCCGGGTGCAGGGCATCCCGATGGTCTACGCGGTGGTCGGCGGCCAGCCGATCGACGCCTTCTCGGGCGTGGTGCCCGAGGCGCAGCTGCGGCAGTGGATCCAGGCCGTGCTCAAGGCGGGCGGCGTGACCGTCGCCGAGCCGGAGGACCCCAGGCTCGACGAGGCCGACGACGCCCTGATGAGTGGCGACCTCGACGAGGCCGAGCGGGCGTACCGGAAGATCCTCGCCGAGTCGCCGGCGGACGCCGCGGCGGAGGCGGGCCTCGCCCAGGTCGGGCTGGCCCGCCGGGTGGCGGGGGCCGACCCGGGCGCGGCGATCGCCGCCGCCCAGGCCAACCCCGACGACGTCGAGGCCCAGCTTCTGGCCGCCGACATCGAGGTGCTCAGCGGCCAGGCCGAGGCGGCGTACGCCCGCCTGGTGGGCCTGGTCCGCCGTACCGCCGGCGACGAGCGGGAGAGGGTACGCCAGCACCTGGTCAGCCTCTTCACCGTCGCCGGACCGGAGGACCCCGCCGTCGCCTCAGCCCGCCGGGCCCTGGCCAGCGCCCTGTTCTGAGCACGTAGCACGCCAGCGCGGGCCGGCGTTCCGGCCGGCCCGCCCGACACCCTCGAGGACGGGAGCCCATGATGCGCCGGATCGCCGTCCTCGATGCGCCCAGCAATCTCGGCCTGCGCCCACCGACGTCCACGTCCGTTCCCGGCTGCGGGAAGGCCCCGGGCGCGCTGCGCGACCAGGGGTTGCTCGCCCGGCTGCGGGCCCGCGACGCCGGCTGCCTCACGTCACCCCGCTACGACCCCGGCGACTGGCGTCCCGGTGACGGGGTCTGCCATGCGCGGGACATCGCCGACTACTCGGTGGCGCTCGCGGAGCGGATCGGCGCGATCATCGACCGGGGCGAGTTCCCGTTGGTGCTCGGGGGCGACTGCTCGATCCTGCTCGGCTCGGCGCTGGCCATGCACCGGCTCGGCGAGGCGGTGGGCGGCCACATCGGGCTGGTGTTCGTCGACGGCCACTCCGACTTCCGGCATCCCGGCAACGCCTCCTACGTGGGCGCGGCGGCCGGCGAGGACCTCGCGCTGGTCACCGGGCGGGGGCAGGCCGACCTGGCCGCCATCGAGGGACGCCGGCCGTACTTCCGGGACATCGACGTGGTGGTGCTCGGCATCCGGGCACAGGACGAGTACCGCCTCGACCTCCAGGCCGCCGGGATCACCACCCGACCGGTGCCGGCGCTGCGGGCCGAGGGGGCCGCCCGCACCGCGCAGTGGGCGCACGAGCAGCTCGCCGACTGCGCCGGCTACTGGGTGCACATCGACGTGGACGTGCTCGACCCGGCCGTGATGCCGGCCGTCGACGCTCCGGACCCGGGCGGGATCGCCTTCGCCGAACTGGAGATCCTGCTCGCCGGGTTGGTCGACACCCCGCACTGCCTCGGTGTCGAGCTGACGGTCTTCGATCCCGACTACGACCCGGACGGCGCGTACGCGGCCGAGATCGTCAACACCGTGGTGGCCGGGCTGCGCCCGGTCTCCGCCCCGGCGGCGGTGTCGCCCCGGCAACGCGCCGAGGCGACCCCTCCGGCAACGACGGTCGGGCGGGAACCGGTCGGTCCGCCCGTCTTCGCCGGCCCTGGCCTGCTGCGCCGGGCCCCGTTGCCGGGCCAGGCGGCTCCGTCGCCCGGCGAGGAGGCTCCGTTGCCGGGCCAGACGGTTCCGGTGTCGGGCGAGGCGGCTTCGTTGCCGGTCCAGGGCGCGGATGACGCGGCCCTGGCATCCGAGGAGGACGCATCGTCGTCCGCCGCCGGCATCGCCTGACCGGACGCGCGGCGCCGACCGTCCTCGCCCCGGCAGTAGCCGTCTCCACCTGTCGTCCGCAACCTGTCGACCTGCCCCACGCATGCGCCCGCCGAGCGTGTTGCGGCCTGCTCAGTGCCGCTAGGACGTGCGGCCGGTGGAACGTCATGGCTGGCACCTTGCCGGTATGACGTCCATGAGGTTCCACTCGTCGCCGAGCGCCGAGCGCCGAGCGCCGAGCGCCGAGCGCCGAGCGCCGGGTGGTCGGGACCGGGGACGCCGCGCCCGGTCGCGAGTCGGCCGGGGCCGGCGTCGGCCCGGCATCGGGCGATGCCGGGGTACGCGACGGTCGGTCAGCGGGCGAGGGCGCGGAGGAAACGCTCGGCGGCGGGTACGGCGGTGGCGGTGCTGGCCCCGCCCTTCTCGACGAAGACCGCGAACGCGACGTCGCCCTGCCAGCCGACGAACCAGGCGTGCGTGTGGGCCGGGTTGTCGTCGTATTCGGCGGTGCCCGTCTTGCCGTGCACCGGCGCGCCCGGCACGTCCCGCAGCGCGCTGCCGCTGCCCGCCGTGACCACCTCCCGCATCATGGCCTTGACCGCCTCGACGGACTCCGCCTTGAGCTGCGGGCCGGGAGCTGCCGGCTGGGCCGGGGCCGGGTCGAGCACCAGCTTCGGCTGCTCGAAGCGACCCCGGGCGACCGCCGCGGTGGCCGACGCCATGGCCAGCGGGCTGACCACCGTGGTGCCCTGGCCGATGGCGGCGGCGGCCTGTTCGGTCGCGCCGCCGTTCGCGGAGACCTTGCCGGTGAAGACGTCCAGGCCGACGTCCCACTGCCCCTCCAGCCCGAGGGATCGCCCGGCGACGGCCAGCCCGTCGGGGCCGAGCTTCGGCGCCAGCGCGGCGAAGGCGGTGTTGCAGGACTTGGCGAAGTCGGTGCGGAACGGCACCGCGCCCAGCTCGAAGTTGTCGGAGTTCTTGAACTCCCGGCCGTCCACCGGGTACCGCCGCGGGCAGTCGACCGTCGTGTCGGGTGTGACCGCGCCCCGGTCGACCAGGCCGAGTGCGCTGACCATCTTGAAGGTGGAGCCCGGCGGCACCTGGGCGGTGAAGGCCAGGTTCTCCCCGGCCGCACCGGGGCCGTTGGCCGCGGCGAGCACCGCGCCGTCGCTGATCCGGACCGCCACCAGCGCCGCCCGGCGCTTCTCGGCGCGCAGCGCGGCGTCGGCCGCGTTCTGGGCGGCCACGTCGAGCGTGGTCTTCAGGGGCTGCCCCGGCTTGGGCTCGCTGCGGAACACCTCGGTGCCGGTGGGCACCAGCGTGCCGTCCGGGCCGGGGCGCTCGGTGATCACGGTCAGCCCCGGCGTGCCGCGCAGCCGCTCGTCGTAGCGGCCCTGGAGACCGCCGTGGCCGACCAGGTCGCCGGCCTCGTAGCGGTCGGGGTGCTTGGCGAGGTCGTCGGCCTGGGCCGCGTCGACGGAGCCGAGCATCGCCCGGGCGAACTCCCGGGTGGGCGCCAGCTCGAGCCTGTCGCTGCGGAACTTCGTGCCGGGCAGGTCGTAGATGCGCGTCTTGATCTGCCGGTACGCCTCCTCCCGCAGCGTCACCACCTCGACGAACGCGCCCGGGTCGGCGTCGGCGAGCCGCTTGGGCAGGTCGGCGAGGTCCACCGGCGGGGTGATCGCCGGCCGGATCGCCCGGAAGGCGGTGTCCAGTTTCCGGGTCAGGCCGGGCAGGTCGGTGACCTCGCCCGGTTGCAGCCCGACCCGCACGACGGGCCGGGGGGCCACGATCGGTCGACCGGCGGCGTCGAGCACGGCGGCCCGGGTCGCGGCGTCGCGGCGCAGCCCGAGCCGGTCGCCCCGGGTGAGCTGCTCCTGCACCAGGGCCGGCTCCCAGATCACCTGCCAGTCGTCGCCGCTGCGGCTGAGCCGCACCTGACGGTCGTACGCCCAGCGGGTCTGGCCCGGGAGGGCCCAGTCGACCTTGACCACCACGGTCGCGAGGTCCTTGGTGATCTTCGCCGCACCCTGGCGGGTCAGCGCGGGCGGCGTGGCGGCCAGCTCGCCGGAGAGTTCCTTGATCTCGCGCGAGACGTCGGCCGCCGGCACCTTCGCACCGGTCGGGTCGATGAAGCCGACGGCCTGGAGGTCGCCCGAGCGCCAGCCGGCGAGGAAGGCGTCGACGTCGCGCTCCGGCCCGTCGCCGTCGGAACAGGCGGTGAGGGAGCCGGCCGCCAGCGCGGTCGCGGCGAGCAGCGGCAGGAGGCTGCGGAACCGGTTGCGACGGGGACTGCGGGGGTACGACAGGTGCATGGGAGCGGATCTCCGATCTCGGAACTTCTTCGCACGCTAGTACGGAAGCGCCGCCCGCACTGTCCCCCGGTCCACGACATGCGGAAAGAGGGGCGGTGACCTGGTGATGAACAACCGGAGGCGGGGTACTCCCCGACCGGCCAACCTCGTAACCGCAACGGGTGAAAGGACAGACTCCGGATCCGGACGTCCGCACCGTGGTCCGCCGATCAAGGGGCGGAACGGCAGGCCTAGGCTGGGCGGCAGAGTGACCCACGACGCGGTGGGTCGAGGGGAGTGGCACCGATGGACCGGCGTCCGGCGATCAAACCGGGACCCGACCTCCGGCAGGATGACACCGGCCGGGACGACAGCTTCGATTCGGCGACCGACGGAGACGGCTTCGGCCGGCTCGACACAGGAGTGACCGGGATGACCGGTTCGAGTCTCGACACACTCTACGATCTGGGCCTGCCCGCCGACGCGCTGGCCGACGACGTGGAGGACGAGGAACTCGACGAGCCGGTCCCCAACGCGGAGCGCCTCGTGGCCCAGGCCGTCGCGCTCGCCGGCGACGACCACGACGCGGCGACGCTGGTCAGCCGCTTCTGGCGGTTCGCGCCCGACGAGGAGCTGATCGGCTTCACCGCCGAGGAGATGCTGGAGGCGGCCCGCGCGCACCGCGACCTCGCCCAGCAGCGGGTCCCGGGCGAGCTGAAGCTGCGCATCCACGAGCCCGACGCCGACCAGCACCACAGCGTCATCGAGATCGTCACCGACGACATGCCGTTCCTGGTCGACTCGGTGACCGCCCTGCTCAACTCGCACCACCTGGACGTGCACCTGCTGGTCCACCCGCTGGTGGTGGTCCGGCGCGAGCCGCTGGGCCGGCTGACCGAGGTCTCCGCCGACGTCGAACCCGACGACGCCATCGCCGGGGACCTGGTCGAGAGCTGGATGCACATCGAGGTCGACCCGATCCGCGACGCCGCCGAGCGGGACAGGCTGTGCCGGGAGCTCCAGCGGGTGCTCACCGACGTGCGCGAGGCGGTGGAGGACTGGCCCAAGATGCGCCAGCGGGCCCTCGCCCTCGCGGACGAGCTGGCCGCGGCGCGGACGTCGGACAACCGGCCGCCGGTGCCGGAGAAGGACATCACGGACTCGGTGGAGCTGCTCCGCTGGCTCGCCCACGACCACTTCACCTTCCTCGGCTACCGGGAGTACCGCCTGGTCGACACCGAGGAGCCGGCGCCGGGCGCGGAGCGACACGACGGCCAGGCCCTGGAGGCCGTACTCGGCACCGGGCTGGGCATCCTGCGGCAGGATTCGCCGGAGGCCCGGCCGCTGTCGTCGATGACCCCCGAGGCCCACGACAAGGTCACCGAGAAGCGCCTGCTGATCATCACCAAGGCGAACTCCCGGGCCACCGTGCACCGCTCCGCCTACCTCGACTACATCGGCTTCAAGATCTTCAACGAGGCCGGCGAGGTGGTCGGCGAGCGGCGGTTCCTGGGCCTGTTCTCCACGGCCGCGTACCGGACCAGCGTGCAGGAGCTGCCGGTGGTCCGCCGCAAGGTGGCCGAGGTGCTCGACCGTTCCGGCCTGAGCCAGCGCAGCCACTCGGGTAAGGACCTGCTCCAGATCCTGGAGACCTACCCGCGCGACGAGCTGTTCCAGATCAAGACCGAGGACCTCTACCACGCCGTGATCGGCGTGCTGCGGATGGCCGGCCGCCGGCAGCTGCGGGTGTTCCTGCGCCGGGACGCGTACGGGCGGTTCATCTCCTGTCTGATCTACCTGCCCCGGGACCGGTTCACCACGCAGAACCGGCTGCGCATGCAGGACATCCTGCTCCGCGAGCTGAACGGTGTCGGGGTCGACTACACGACCCGGGTCACCGAGTCGATGCTCGCCCGGGTGCACTTCATCGTCCGCACGGACCCGGGCAATCCCTCGGGCGACATCGACGCCGACCTGCTCGCCGAGGAGCTGGCCGACGCCACCCGCCTCTGGGACGACGACTACCGGCTGGTGCTGGAGCGCAAGCTCGGTGACGAGCAGGCCAAGCACCTGTTCACCCGGTACGCCGACGCCTTCCCCGAGGGCTACAAGGACGGCCACACGCCGTACGAGGCGATGAAGGACCTGGCGAAGCTGGAGCTGCTGGAGGAGCCCGGCCAGCTGGAGATGCACCTGTTCCGCAAGCAGCTCGCGCCGCGGGCCGGCGGGCGGGGGCCGGACGTCGACGAGGCGATGGACGTCCGCTTCAAGGTCTACCGCTACGGCGAGCCGATGATGCTCTCGGCCGTGCTTCCGGTGCTGCACTCGCTCGGCGTCCGCGTGGTCGACGAGCATCCGTACGAGGTGGACCGGATCGACGGTCGGGTCTACCTGTACGACTTCGGGTTGCAGCTGCCCGAGGGGCACCAGGAGTTGGCCGAGGTGCGCCCGCACGTGGAGAACGCCTTCGCGGCGGCGTGGCGGGGCGAGGCCGAGGTGGACGGCTTCAACGAGTTGGTGCTGCGCGGCGGCCTCACCTGGCGGCAGGTGGTGGTGCTGCGCACGTACGCGAAGTACCTGCGCCAGGCCGGCACGGTCTTCTCGCAGGAGTACATGGAGTCGACCTTCATCGCGTACCCGAAGATCGCCGCGCTGCTGGTGGAGCTCTTCGAGGCCCGGTTCACGCCCGACGGGGTGGGGCACGAGCAGCGGCAGCGGCGCGGCGCCGAGCTGGTCGACGACATCCGGGCCGCCCTGGACGACGTCGCCAGCCTGGACCAGGACCGGATCCTGCGCTCCTACCTCACGCTGATCCAGGCCACCCTGCGCACCAGCTTCTACCAGAGGCGCGCCGACGGGCGGCCGAAGTCGTACGTGGCGCTGAAGCTGGACCCGCAGGCCATCCCGGACCTGCCGGCGCCCCGGCCGAAGTTCGAGATCTTCGTGTACTCGCCGCGCTTCGAGGGCGTGCACCTGCGGTTCGGGCCGGTGGCCCGGGGCGGGCTGCGCTGGTCCGACCGCCGCGAGGACTTCCGCACCGAGGTGCTCGGCCTGGTCAAGGCGCAGATGGTGAAGAACGCCGTGATCGTGCCGGTCGGCGCGAAGGGCGGCTTCGTGCTCAAGCAGAAGCCGGGCGACCGGGACGAGGCGGTCGTCTGCTACAAGGAGTTCATCTCGGCGCTGCTGGACGTCACCGACAACATCGCCGGCGGCGAGATCGTGCCGCCGGAGGACGTGGTCCGGCACGACGGCGACGACCCGTACATGGTGGTCGCGGCAGACAAGGGCACGGCCACGTTCTCCGACATCGCCAACGAGATCTCCACGGCGCACAACTTCTGGCTCGGCGACGCGTTCGCCTCCGGCGGCTCCGCCGGGTACGACCACAAGAAGATGGGCATCACCGCCCGGGGCGCGTGGGAGTCGGTGAAGCGGCACTTCCGCGAGCTGGGGCACGACACCCAGACCGAGGACTTCACGGTGGTCGGCGTCGGCGACATGTCCGGCGACGTGTTCGGCAACGGGATGCTGTTGTCGGAGCACATCCGGCTGGTGGCCGCGTTCGACCACCGGCACATCTTCCTCGATCCGGAGCCGGACCCCGCCACCTCGTACGCGGAGCGCAGGCGGCTGTTCGACCTGCCCCGATCGTCGTGGGAGGACTACGACCAGAAGCTGATCTCGGCCGGTGGCGGGGTGTACCCGCGTGCCGCCAAGTCGGTGCCGATCTCTCCGGAGGTCCGCGCGGCGCTGGCCCTGGACGACGACGTGGCGCAGCTCTCCCCGCAGGAGCTGATGAAGGCGATCGTGACCGCTCCGGTCGACCTGTTCTGGAACGGCGGCATCGGGACGTACGTGAAGGCGTCCAGCCAGACCAACGCCGAGGTGGGCGACAAGTCCAACGACGCGATCCGGGTCGACGGCAAGAACCTGCGGTGCCGGGTGGCCGGCGAGGGCGGCAACCTGGGCTGGACCCAGCTCGGCCGGATCGAGTACGCCCAGACCGGCGGGCGGATCTACACGGACTTCATCGACAACGCGGCCGGGGTGGACTGCTCCGACCACGAGGTGAACATCAAGATCCTGCTGAACACGGCGGTCGCCGACGGGGCGCTGACCGTGCCCGAGCGGGACGAGCTGCTCGCCGAGATGACCGACGAGGTCGCCGAGCTGGTGCTGCGGGACAACTACGACCAGGCCCGGGCGATCAACAACTCGCAGGCGCAGGCCGCCTCACTGCTGCCGGTGCACCGGCGGATGATCACCGACCTGGAGCGTTCCGGGGCGCTGGACCGGGCCCTGGAGGCGCTGCCGCCGGACGACGAGCTGGCGGTGCGGACCGAGTCCGGGCTGACCGCGCCGGAGTTCGCGGTGCTGCTCGCGTACGTCAAGATCGTCCTTGAGACGGAGATCCTGGCCGAGGGGCTCGCGGACGAGGAGTGGACGACCGAGGTCCTGGTCAACTACTTCCCGACACCGATGCGCGAGCGGTTCGCCGACCGGATGGGCCAGCACCGGCTGCGCCGCGACATCGTGACGACGGTCCTGGTCAACGAGGCGATCAACCGGGGCGGCATCTCGTTCGTCTTCCGGGTGGTCGAGGAGACGGCCGCCTCGGCGGCGGACGTCATCCGGGCGTACGTGGTGGTCCGCGAGGTGTTCGGGCTGCGCGCGCTGTGGGACGCGGTGGAGGCACTGGACAACAAGGTCGCCCCCGAGTTGCAGACCAGCGTCTACCTGGACACCCGGCGGCTGGTCGACCGGGCGGTGCGGTGGCTGGTGACCAACCGCAGGTCGCCGATCGACGTGCCGGCGGAGATCGCCCGGCTGCGCGACGGCGTGGCCCGGCTCCTGCCCGACCTGGAGGAGCGCTTCTACGGCAGCGAGCGGGACTCGCTGGCGGCGCACATCGACTCGCTGACCGAGCGGGGGCTGCCGCGCGACCTGGCCGAGCAGGCCACCCGGCTGATGTACAGCTTCGGCCTGCTCGACGTGGTGGAGACCGCGGCGAGCAGCGGGCGGGACGTCGGCGAGGTGGCGTCGGTCTACTTCGTGCTCTCCGACCGGTTCCGGGTCGACTCGCTGCTGTCGAAGATCTCCCTGCTGCCGCGCGAGGACCGTTGGCAGACGTTGGCCCGGATGGCGCTGCGGTACGACCTGTACGCCGCGTTGGCCGCGCTGACCGCGGAGGTGCTCGACTCCACCTCCGACACCCTGCCGCCGCACGAGCGGGTGCTGCAGTGGGAGCAGTCGAACGCCACCTCGATCCATCGTGCCGAACGGGCGATGGGGGAGTTCGACGAGTCGCGGGCGGATCTCGCCGCCCTGTCGGTGCTGCTGCGCCAGATCCGTACCCTGGTGCGGACCTCCGCCGCCGCCTGACCCGCACGGCACGCGGTCCGGCCGGTCGGTTCTCCGACCGGCCGGACCGTTTCGGCGCCAGCCGATTGCTCAGGCCGGCATGGAGGCGAACACGACCACGTTGTCCGGGTAGCTGCCGGCGGCCTCGTCGAAGCTGCCGCCGCAGGTGACCACCCGCAGGCCGGGCCGGTTGCTCGGGCCGTAGACCTGCTCGGTCGGGAACGCCGTCTTCGGGTAGGCCTTGACCGACTCGACGGTGAAGGTGGCCTGCTGCCCGTCCTGGCGGGTGACGGTGATGGTGTCGCCCGGTTGCAGCGCGCCGAGGGAGAAGAAGACGGCTGGCCCGATCTTCGCCGAGTCGACGTGCCCGACGATGACCGCGTTGCCGATTTCGCCCGGGCTCGGCCCCGGCTCGTACCAGCCGGCCAGCTGCGCCTGCTCCAGCGGGGGCACCTGGACGGTGCCGTCCGGGTTGGTGCCGAGCGACATGATCGAGGCGTCGACCCCGATCCGGGGGATGGCGATCGTGGTGGGGGCGGAGCGGGTCAGGCCGCTCGGGGCGTCCTCGCCGGCGAGGTCGGGGTCCGGTTCGTCCGCGACCGGCCCGGTGGTGGCCGGCCCGGCGAGGGGCTGCGGGGGCTGGGGGGCGGCCGAGGACTTCAGCGAGGCGCCGAGCAGGCCGGCGCCGAGCAGGGCGAGTACGACGACAGCGGCCGCGCCGGCGGCGCGCCACGGTGTCCCGTGGCGGCCGCCGGCTCGGATCGCCGTCGTGTCAGACCAAGGACTCATCGGTCCGGCGCCGGCGCAGCAGCACCAGGCCACCCAGGGCGGCCGCGCCGATCAGGCTCGCGCCACCGGCGGCCAGGCTCCGGTCGGTGCCGGCACCGGCGCCACCGTCACCACCGTCGACCCCGCCACGCGGCAGGACGACCAGCTCGCCCTCGCCGCACGAGCCCTTGAGCTCGTAGCGGCCCGGCTTGGCGTCCTCGGAGACCTCGGCCTCGCCGTAGTAGACGAAGTCACGCTTGTGCTCCCAGCCGCCCTTGTCCTTGCCGTAGCCCCCGGACTCCTCGTCCGACCAGCCCTTGTCGCCGTTCTCGCCGTCCTTCCAGCCACCCTCCTCCGAGCCGCGCTCGTCGGAGCCCCGCTTGTCCTCGTGGCCCTTGTCGCCCTCGCGGCCCTTGTCCTCGTGGCCCTTGTCGCCTTCGCGGCCCTTGTCCTCGTGGCCCTTGTCGCCTTCGCGGCCCTTGTCCTCGTGGCCGCCCTTGTCGCCGCGCTCGCCCTCGGCGTCCTGGCCGTGCTCGTAGCCCTTCCAGTCGCCTTCGGCGTCGCCGCCGCCCTGGCCGGTGGTCGAGGGTTCCGGCTTGGGGGCCGCGTCCTTGCCGTGGTCCTTGCCCTTGTCCTCGTGGTCCTTGCCCTTGTCGTGGTCCTTGCCCTTGTCCTCGTGGTCCTTGCCCTTGCCGTGGTCCTTGCCCTTGTCCTCGCGGTCGCGGGAGTCCTCCTCCCCGCCGCGCCAGTCGTCACGGTGGTCGGCCGGCTTGAGGTTGACCTTGCCGGTGACCTTCGACCACACGTAGGCGTGTTCCTGCTCTTCGGAGCAGACCTCGATGAGCTTGACCGTGTCGCCGGCCTTGACGACGTGGGGCTTGGCGTAGACCTTGCCCTCGTCGTCGTGGTGGCCGTCCGCGAAGGCGATCCCCGGCGTGAACACGAGCAGGGACGCACCACCGAGGGCAGCGCCCGCAACGACCTTCCCGAGCATCTTGCTTGCCATGACCTGCGTCACTCCATCCCTCTTTGTCCTGGGCTCGGCGACAACCGAGCTACCGACGACGTTAGACCGTTTCACGAGCTATGAAGGGAAAGATTCGTGTTCTCTTGTTTGTCGGGACCAGTAGCGATAGGAGTGGTACGCCGGTTTAGCGGCTTATGGCGAATCATCGGCTGCTTCCGTCTGGAGCGGCCCGGACGCGCCTCTCGCGTGGCTCGCGTCGGGCCGGGCGGTATCGTCCGTCCTGCGTGTCCTGCGTGCGCCGGTTGCCGAGCGCCCCGCCGTCCCCCTCGACCTCTATCGAGCCATTGCCATGGAAGCGCTCCCATGCAAGAATCTCTGCACGCGGTTCGGGGAGCCACACCGCGATGGCAGGGAGTCGAGGGCACCGGTCTTCCGGACGACATCCAGCCTCCCGGCCGGCCGTTGCGTCGGTCGGACCACCACCAGAGCCCGTCCGGGTCGGGCACCCCCGAAGAATCCCGTTGGCGCCGGCGGTCGTCCGCCCAGGACGCCCATCGGGCCGTATCGCCGGGCCGTTC
This sequence comes from Micromonospora sp. NPDC047074, assembly GCF_040643815.1. Lineage (NCBI taxonomy): Bacteria > Bacillati > Actinomycetota > Actinomycetes > Micromonosporales > Micromonosporaceae > Micromonospora > Micromonospora sp. NPDC047074. Next base: position 34,431 of record NZ_JBEYVB010000016.1, on the reverse strand, counting down.
GCGGATCCGGTCTCGCCCAAGGAGATCAGTAGCATGAATGTGTGGAGAAGGCTGTCCGGCCCTCGCCGGGCCCTCGCGCTCGGTGGCGCGGGCGCTCTGGTCGCGGGCGGACTGGTGACCCTGCCGGTCACCATGGCGCACGCCGCCACTCAGTGTGACGTGTCGTACACGACCAGCGACTGGCAGGGCGGTTTCACCGCCACCGTCAACATCAAGAACGTCGGCGACGCCCTCAACGGCTGGACGCTGGGCTTCACCTTCCCCGACGGCAGCCAGCGGGTGCAGCAGGGCTGGTCGGCCCGCTGGTCCCAGACCGGTCAGAACGTCACCGCGCAGAACGAGTCCTACAACGGCGCGGTGGCCAGCGGCGCCACGGTGAGCCTCGGTTTCAACGGCGCCTGGAGCGGCAGCAACCCCAAGCCCACCTCGTTCACGCTCAACGGCGTGACCTGCAACGGCGGCAACCCCAACCCGACCACGCCGCCGCCCACCACCCCGCCGCCGACGACGCCGCCGCCCACGACGCCGCCGCCGACCACCCCGCCGCCGACCACGCCGCCGCCCGGGCAGCGGGTGGACAACCCGTACCTGAACGCCAAGGGGTACGTGAACCCGGAGTGGAAGGCCAAGGCCGAGTCGGTGGCCGGTGGCAGCCGGGTGTCGAGCAACCCGACCGCCGTCTGGATCGACCGGATCGCCGCCATCAACGGCACCCCGGACAGCAGCTCCAACGGCGCGATGGGCGTTCGGGACCACCTGAACAAGGCGCTCGAGCAGGGGGCGAACTACATCCAGTTCGTCATCTACAACCTGCCCGGCCGGGACTGCGCCGCGCTGGCCTCCAACGGTGAGCTGCAGGCTCACGAGCTGCCCCGGTACAAGGCCGAGTACATCGACCCGATCGCCGCGATCCAGGGCGACCCGAAGTACGCCGGCCTGCGGATCATCAACATCATCGAGATCGACTCGCTGCCGAACCTGGTGACCAACACCTCCGGCAACCCGGGCGGCACCGCGATGTGCGACACGGTGAAGGCCAACGGCGCCTACGTCAACGGCGTCGGCTACGCCCTGTCGAAGCTGGGCGCGATCGGCAACGTCTACAACTACATCGACGCCGCCCACCACGGCTGGATCGGTTGGGACAGCAACTTCAGCCCGACCGCGCAGATCCTGAAGGACGCCTCCGTCGCCTCCGGCAGCACGGTGAACAACGTCCACGGCTTCATCGTCAACACCGCCAACTACTCGGCGCTGCGTGAGCCGTACATCAAGATCACCGACAACGTCAACGGGACCAGCGTCCGGCAGTCCAAGTGGATCGACTGGAACTTCTACGTGGACGAGCTGTCGTTCGCCCAGGCGTTCCGCAACGAGCTGGTCGCCAAGGGCTTCGACTCGAAGATCGGCATGCTGATCGACACCTCCCGCAACGGCTGGGGCGGCACCGCCCGGCCCACCGGCCCGGGCGCGACGACCAGCGTGGACACCTACGTCAACGGCGGCCGGGTGGACCGGCGGATCCACGCCGGTAACTGGTGCAACCAGTCCGGTGCCGGCCTGGGCGAGCGCCCGAAGGCCGCGCCGGAGCCGGGCATCGACGCGTACGTCTGGGTGAAGCCCCCGGGCGAGTCGGACGGCTCCAGCAAGGAGATCCCGAACAACGAGGGCAAGGGCTTCGACCGGATGTGCGACCCGACCTACACCGGTAACGCCCGCAACGGCAACAGCATGAGCGGCGCCCTGCCGGACGCCCCGATCTCGGGTGCCTGGTTCCCGGCGCAGTTCGCCCAGCTCATGCAGAACGCGTACCCGGCGCTCTGAGACCGGTACCCACCCGCCGCTGGCAGTAGGTGAGGCGCTCCAGCGGCAGGTTTCCCCGGGCCCCCGGCCCGACCGCTCGACGGTCGGTCCGGGGGCCCATCCTCGTACGGGCCGGTCAGGGCACGGTCTTCTCGATGGCGGCGCGGCCCAGCTCGGCCAGGTCCCGGCGGGCCCGCTCGACGTTCTCCGGCGTGAGGTCCTGCCCCCGGGCCGCCACCAGGTCCTCCGGATCCCAGGGCTGCTCGGCCCCGGTGCGGATGTTGTCCGGGGCCGCGCCCGTGCCGGTGCCGGTCGCGCCGGTGCCGGCGGCGTACGGGTCGCCGATCAGCTCGTCGCCGCGCGGAGCACCGCCCGGCTGGTTCCCGGCCCCGCGGAACGACGGAGTGTCGCGATCGGCGCCGCCACCGGTCATCAGCTGCGGGATGCCGGTGTCGTCCTCGACCGCCGCGGCCACCTCCGGGCTCTCCTCCAACGGGCGGTCACGGTCACGATCCGTCATGTCGTTGCCCTCCTGTCGCCAGGTGGTCTCCTGCTCGTGGTCGCGTACCCGCCGTGGCGGTGCCCATGCCTGTGATCCGCCGGCGTCGCCGCTCCGCCGCGCGTGCCGCCCGACCGCCACCGCCGGCCTGGCCCATCCGACGCGGAACGGCGCCCCCGGACCGGATCGGCCGGGGGCGCCGTTTCGCGGAACCGGTCAGCGGCCGAGCACCCGGTCCAGGAAGTCGCGGTAGTGGCGCACGGCCACCCGGAGCTGCTCGGTGTCGGTGGAGCCGGCGTCCTGCCAGCCGCCCAGCTTGTTCTTCTGCGCGGACAGCGCCGAGGAAAGGGCCTGGATGGCCTCGTCGACCAGCGACTGGGCCTCGCCGGCCGCGGCCCGGGGATCGTCCACGAACCGAAGCTGGACGTCCCGCCAGCGGTCCCGGAAGCCCTGTGCCGTGGCCGGCTCGAAGAGGCTGGCCGGGCCGGCGGCCACGGTGGAGCCCGTCGACCGGTCGGTGCCGGCGGCCTCAAGTGTCCCGGTGTCCGCGCGGCCGGCGCTCGCGTGCTCGGCGTCCGGGTCGACCATCGCCGGCGTGGCGCTGCCGTACCCGGCCGCACCGGTCTCGGAGTCGCCGGCCCAGTCGGTCAGGTCGGTCCGCCGCTCGGGACGACCGTCGGTGGCGTCCGGCGGCAGCACCTCCGCACCGCCCCGGGTGGTTTCGCGGTCCGCGGGCAGGTCGTCGCGTTCGCCGGGGCGGCGGAACTCGGCCGTCGGGTCGGCGCGCCGGCCCTCGCGCTCGCCGCCGGTGGCGCCGTCGCCGGGCCGGGCGGTCCATTCCGTACGCGGGTCCGGCTCGTCCTCGGCTCGGGGGCTGGCCAGCGCGGAGGCGGCGACCGCGCCGCCGACGCTGGTGGCGCCGAAGGCGGTCGGTACGGGCCCCGGCTCGTGGAACTCGGGCCGATCGCGGTCGGTGTTCCCGGTGTCGTCCCTGTCCCGGGCGTCCCCGGTGTCGCGGGCGTCCGTTGTGTCCCTGGTGTCACCGCCGTCCGGTCGCGCCGGGCCGGTGGCCCGGTCGTGGGAGCGCTCGTCGTCGGTGCTCCCGTCCACCGGCTGCCGCCCGTCGGCGACCACCGGACTGTCGAACGTGCCCCGGTCGTCGATGGCGTCCTCGGGCACCTCGGCCCGGCCGGCCCGGTCGCCGGGAGGCGACACCGGCACCGGTTCGGAGCGGACGGCCTCCGGGTGCTCGTTGCTCACCTGCTGCTCTTTCTGGCGCATGGCGATCCTCCTAGCGGCTCGTGACGTCGTGCGGGTTGTCCGTGTCGTGCTGCCCGGTCGCCCGGGCCCCGACCGGCTCCTCGCCGAGCAGGTCGGCGAAGAGGGCGCGGTAGTGCACGAGGGCCTGGCGGAGATCCTCGGTGCTGGCCTCGCCACGGGAGTTGCGCAGGTGGATCTCGTGGGCGTCGCGGTAGTGGCCGAGCGTGCGGGCGTGCTCGACGGAGAGGTGGGCGATCTGGTCGGCGAACTCACCGGTGGGGTAGCCCCGTTCGGCGATGAGCCGGGTGACCAGTTCGTCCGCTTCGCCCACGGTCTCGGCGGGGGAGTCGACGAAGCGGACCTGGACTTCCTCCCACGCGGCGGCGTACCGGGCCCGCGACTCGGGGGAGAGCGGGGTGATCGTGAGTTCGGCGTGCCGGCGTTCCCGCTCCCGCAGCTCCCGCTCGGCGGCGGTCCGGCTGTCCTGCTCGGAGACGGCGCGTTCGTATTCGGGACCGAACCGCGACCGCAGCGCGCGGCGGCGGGTGTACGACCGGGCGGCCACGGCCACCGCCGCGATCACCAGCACGACGAGGACTAGGACGACTATCTGCGTGGGCGACATGGTTCCTCCTTCGTCAGGTGGTATTCCCTCCGTCCACTGATCGCCAATCCCGTTCCGGCGTACTTTCCTGATGGCCTACCGGCACGGACTCCCGGGCGTGACGGGACAGGCAACGCAGGGTGACCGGAGGTCGAACTTGACCTGTTCCAGAAAGTGCGCCCAGCGGGGTGCCTCCCGGTCGTCGCCGACGTCGAACGGCACAGCGATGGGGCCCTGCCGAGCGGCTCGGCGTCTCCGTCGGCGGCTGCCCCGCGCCGCGACCACCGGACGCCGCTCGGTCACCGGCGGGGCTTGCGTCCGCAGTGGACGCGGCCTCCTGGCTGGCGCGGCGGTCACCGCGGGTGCCGGGTGCGCCCGACGCAACGGACGGTAGTGCTTCGGGCGATGATTACGTATCCTGCCCAAGGCGTCCGCCGGACCTGCCCGGCACGTGGGCCGGGAAGGTCCGACCGCGACGCTGCCCGGCCGGCGCCGGCGCCCCCGCAGCCACACCTTCCGGCGAGGTCTGATTGAACACCCGAGACTGGCCGATCCGTTCGAAGCTGACCGCGTTGGTCGTCGTGCCGGTGACCGCACTGCTGGCGCTCTGGATCTTCGCCACCACGCTCACCTTTGGACCCGCCCTCGACCTGCTGACCGCGCGGACCCTCCTCTACGACCTCGGTCGTCCCGGTGAGACGGTGGTGGCCGAGCTGCAACGGGAACGCCGGCTCTCGGTGGTCCACCTGGCCGGCGAGGACCCCACGTCCGGGCTCGTCGAGCAGCGGCAGCGGACCGACCAGGCGATCACGGAGCTGCGCCGCCGGATCGCCGGGGACGATCTGCGCGACGCCGCCGGCGACCTGCTCGACGCCCGGCTCGACCAACTGGTCACCGCGCTGGAGGCGCTGCCGGCCGGGCGCGGGTTCATCGACCGGCGGGCGGTGGACCGGGCCGGGGCCGTCGGGCTCTACAGCGGGATGATCAATTCGGCCTTCCAGGCGTTCTCGGCGATGGCGAACCTGCCCGACCGGGACCTGAACCGCGAGGTGCTCGCCGTCACCGCGCTCGGCCACTCCCGGGAACTGCTCGGCCAGGCGGACGCCCTGCTGGCCGGGGCGTTCGCCGCCGGCCGGTTCGCCGCCGGCGAGCACCTCCAACTGGTGCAGACGATCGGAAACCAGCGGTTCCTCATCGAGACGGCGATCGCCGACCTGCCGGACGCCGAGCGCGCCGCGTTCCAGCGGTTGACCGAGGGCGAGGACTTCGGCCGGTTGCGGACGATGCAGGACACGCTGGTCGGCGCCGGCTCGTCCGCCCGGCCGGCCGTGGACCCGACCGCCTGGCAGGACAGCTACCAGGTGGTGCAGCAGGCGCTGCGGGACTTCGAGCTGGCGCAGGCCGACGGGCTCGCCGACCGGTCGGTGCCGATGGCCGTCGGCATCCTCGCCCGGCTCGGCGCCGCCGGGGTGCTCGGACTGGCCGCCGTCGTGGTGTCGGTCCTCGTGTCGCTGCGGGTCGGCCGCTCCCTCGCGCACCGGCTCACCGGCGTACGCACGGCCGCGCAGGAGATGGCCGAACACCGGCTGCCGGACGTGGTGGCCCGGTTGCGCCGGGGCGAACAGGTCGACGTCGCCCGGGAGGCACCCCCGCTGGAGTACGGCCGCGACGAGATCGGCCAGGTGGCCCGGGCGTTCACCGACGTGCAGCGCACGGCGGTCCAGTCCGCCGTCGACGAGGTCACCCTGCGCCGGGGGCTCAACGAGGTCTTCCTCAACATCGCCCGGCGCAGCCAGGGGCTGGTGCACCGGCAGCTCGCGCTGCTCGACCGGATGGAGCGGCACACCGAGGACCCGGACGAACTGGCCGAGCTGTTCCGCGTCGACCACCTCGCCACCCGGCTGCGGCGGCACGCCGAGGACCTGGTCATCCTGGCGGGCGCGGCCCCCGGGCGGGGTTGGCGCAACCCGGTCGCGGCGGTCGACCTGGTCCGGGGCGCGATCTCCGAGGTCGAGTCGTACGACCGCGTCGACATCGTCGCCGTGGCACCCGCCGGCGTGGTGGGACGTGCCGTCGGCGACGTGATCCACCTGCTCGCCGAGCTGATCGAGAACGCCACCGTGTTCTCCTCGCCGCAGACCCGGGTGGACGTCTCCGGGCAGCACGTGGCGAACGGTTACGCGGTGGAGATCACCGACCGGGGCCTGGGCATGACCAGCACCGCACTGGAGGACACGAACCGGCGGCTGGCCCGCTCACCCGAGTTCGAGCCGACCGAGACCGCCCGCCTCGGACACTTCGTGGTGGCCCGGCTCGCTGCCCGGCACGGGGTCCGGGTGCGCCTGCGCCCGTCCGACGGCGGCGGGCTGACGGCCGTGGTGCTCATCCCCGCCGACCTGGTCACCGACGAACCGTCCCTGTTGCCGGCGGGGGCTCCGCCAGCGACACGCCGGGACACGACGGCCCCGGAGGAGCGGCGGCTGGCCCGGGCCAGCCGGCTGGGCACGCTGCCCCGACCGGGCCGTCCCGCCGACGCACCCACGACGCGCTCCACCGGTGCCGTCGCGGCCTCGTCCGGTCCCGGGTCCGCCGCGGCGCCGGACCCGCACGGCGACGCCTCCGCCCCGGCCGGCGACGCCCCCGGCGGTCCGCTGCCGGGCGAGGTGGCCGGAGAGGTCGACGGACTGCCCCGGCGGGTCCGCCAGCGGGGACCGGCCGCCCGGCCCCGGCAGTCGGCCGTGGACGCGCCCGGAGCCCGGCCCGCGGCCGGCGAGGGCGCGGGATGGCGGTCGGTGCTGGACGGGCCGACGGTGCGCCAACCGGTGATCGAGAGCCCGGCCCCACGCAGCCCGGAGGAGGCGCGGCGGGCCATGTCCGCCCTGCAGTCGGGCACCGCCCGGGGGCGTGCCGCGGCGACCAGGACGGCGCCGGAGAGCGCCGCCGCCCCGAGCCCATCGCCGGCCGAACGGCCGGTGGACACCGAACCCATGACCGCGACTGAGAGGGACGCCTGATGCATCCGACGAGGCAGAGCGCCGATCTCGACTGGTTGCTCGACGAGCTGGTGGAACGGGTGCCGCACGCCCGACAGGCGGTGGTGCTCTCGGCGGACGGGCTGCTGATCGGCTCCTCCGCCGGGCTGGAGCGGGCCGACGCCGAGCACCTCTCCGCGCTGGCCTCCGGCTTCTCCAGCCTGGCCCGGGGCGCGAGCCGGCACGTGGCCGGCGGTGCGGTCCGGCAGACCGTGGTGGAGATGGAGTCGGCGTACCTCTTCGTCACCGCGGCCGGGCAGGGCGCCTGCCTGGCCGTGGTCAGCGACGCGGAAGCGGACATCGGCCTGGTGGCGTACGAGATGGCGATGCTCGTCACCCGGGTCGGGGAGAACCTGAGCGCGCCGGCCCGGTCGACGGCGGGGGGCGCCGATGCGGGCTGAGTCGCCGGGGCCGCAGCACGAGTGGCTGGACGACGACGCCGGTCCGGTCGTGCGGCCCTACACCCTCACCGGTGGCCGGGTCGCCTCGGCCTCGGACGGGTTCGACCTGGTCGCGTTCGTGTTGGCCGACCGGGCCGCCGATCCGTCGGCCCACCCGGAGCTGCACCCCGAGCACGTACGCCTGGTGGAACTGACCGCCCGGCCGGTCCCCGTCGCCGAGTTGGCGGCCGACCTCGACCTCGCGGTCGGCGTGGTCCGCGTGCTGCTCGGTGACCTGCTGATGCGAGGGCTGGTCGCGGTGCACCAGCCGACGCCCGCCACCTACCTTCCCGACGACGACATCCTCAAGGCGGTGGTCAGTGGACTCCGTGCGCTATGACCGACCCGGATCCGGCCCCCGGATCCCGCTCGCGCTGAAGATCCTGGTTGCCGGGGGGTTCGGCGCCGGCAAGACGACGCTGGTGAGCGCGCTCAGCGAGGTCCGGCCGTTGCAGACCGAGGAGGTGCTGACCGGCGCCGGCATCGGCACCGACGACCTCTCCGGCGTCGAGGCGAAGTCGACCACGACCGTGGCGATGGACTTCGGCCGGATCACGATCAACGACGACCTCCAGGTCTACCTCTTCGGCACCCCGGGCCAGGACCGGTTCTGGTTCCTCTGGGACGAGTTGGCGTTCGGGGCGCTCGGCGCGGTGGTGCTCGCCGACACCCGGCGGCTCGCCGACTGCTTCCCGTCGATCGACTACTTCGAGCAGCGGGGCGTCCCGTTCGTGGTGGGGGTGAACTGCTTCGACGGCGCCCGCCGGTTCAGCCTGGAGACCGTACGCCAGGCGCTGGACCTCGACACCGAGGTGCCGCTGGTGCTCTGCGACGCGCGGGACCGCCAGTCCGGCAAGGAGGTGCTGATCGCGCTGGTCGAGCACGTGGCGCGGCAGCGCGGCGAGCCGGTGCCGGCGGCCTGAGACCGGCACGGCTGCGGTCGAGTCGGGGCGTCCTTCGGGCGCCCTGACGCGATTGGGGGCGGTTTTCGGGGCTAAGCGGGCGGCCGAGCGGGAAGGCTCTGGTGGGATCGACGGAGGAATCGGCGGAGGGCGGATCCGGTGACTGGTCAGGGCGAGGTCGTCCACATCGGCGGCTACACGGCGCACAGCGGGGGCCGGGGCACCGGCATCGTCGCGGCGCGGCGGGACCCGGGCTCCGGTGAGCTGGCCCCGCTGGGCACGGTCGCGGTCACGCCCTCGCCCTCCTTCCTCGCCCGGCATCCGCGACTGCCGGTCCTGTACGCGGTGAACGAGCTGCCCGACGGGCAGCTCAGCGCGTACCGGGTCGCCGACGACGGCGCCCTGACCCCGCTGGGCACCCGGCCCACCGGGGGCGCGGAGCCCTGCCACCTGGCCGTCGTGCCGGGCGGCGGTCACCTCGTCGTGGCCAACTACGGCGGCGGCAGCGTGACGGTGTTCCCGCTCGACGCCGACGGGGTGCCCGGCGAGCGCAGCGACCTGGTGGCGCACGAGGGGCACGGGCCGGACCCGGAGCGGCAGGACCACGCGCACGCCCACATGGTGAACCCCGACCCCGACCCCGACCCCGGCCGGGGCCCGCTGCTCGCGGTCGACCTCGGCACCGACTCGATCTACCGCTACGACCTGGACGCCGCCTCCGGCCGGCTGCTGCCCCGGGCGCCCCGGGTCCGGACGGCCCCCGGCGTCGGCCCCCGGCACCTGGCCCGGCATCCGGACGGGCGGCGCTGCTGGGTGGCGGGTGAGCTGGACGCCTCGGTCACCGCGTACGAGCTGACCGCCGACGGCGCGTTGCACCAGCGGGGCCGGGTGGAGGCCAGCGACCGGGCCGGGCACGTCCAACCGTCGGAGATCGCGGTCGGCCCGGACGGGCGGTTTCTCTACGTCGCCAACCGCGGGGTGGGCACGGTCGCGGTCTTCGCCGTGACCGGTGAGCTGCCGGAGCTGGTGGCGGAGGTGGACACGGGCGGGGAGTGGCCGCGGCACTTCGCGCTCGCCGGGGAGCACCTCTACGTCGCCGACGAGCGGGCCGACATGATCCGGGTCTTCCGGGTGGACGCGGGCAGCGGCGTGCCGGCTCCGGTGGGGGAGCCCGTGGCGGTGCCGAGCCCCACCTGCGTGCTGCTCTGACCAGGCAACATGCCCCGGTTGATCGACACGACGAGGCGGGGCGCCTACTCACCGTCACATTTTGCTGATCAACTATTTCTCCTCCGTAACTTTCGTCCGAACGGTTGTGGCAGTCCTCCGACCAGCTACGCAAGATGGTCAGCGTGTCACCAGGCCGCCATCGCAGGCGTAAGAATCTTCACGCCACCACCGCCGCCGCTGCCGTGGGCGTACTCGCCGTCACGGCCGGCGGCTGGTTCGGCTACCAGCAGCTGGCGCAACCAGACTGCTCGGGGCGGATCGAGCTCTCCGTGGCGGTCGCCGCCGAGCTCGCCCCGGCCGTCGACGCCGCCGCCGCCGAGTGGGTGAAGGACGGCGCCGCCGTGGACGGCACCTGCGTCGCGGTGAACGTGGCGGCGTCCAACCCGGTCGACGTGGCCGCCACGGTCGCCGCCAAACACGGTGTCACGCTGGCCGGCGTGGGGCAGGCCAGCGGCACGGCCGTGAGCCCCGACGTCTGGGTGCCCGACTCGTCCTCCTGGCTGCTGCGGCTCAAGACCGGCGGTGCCACCGCCTTCGACCCGGACAACGGGGCGTCCATCGCGCGCAGCCCGGTGGTGGTGGCGATGCCGGAGCCGGTCGCCGCGCGGCTGGGCTGGCCGCAGAAGAAGTTCAGCTGGGCCCAACTCCTTCAGCAGGTGCAGAGCGACAAGCCGCTGCGTACCGGGATCGTCGAGCCGACCCGCGACGCCGCCGGCCTGTCCGGCCTGCTCTCGCTGACCGCCGCCGCCAGCGCCTCCGGCGGCCCCGACGCGGAGAGCGACAAGGTGGCCGCGCTGCGGGCGCTGGCCACCGGCCGGTCGGCGCTGCGGCCGGACCTGCTCGCCCGGTTCCCCACCGCCTCGGATCCCACGACGATCGCGAGCAGCCTGGGCGCGGCGGCGCTCTCCGAGGAAGACGTGATCCAGTACAACAGCACGAAGCCGCCGGTGCCGCTGGCCGCGCTCTACCTGGAGCCGGCGCCCGCGCCGCTGGACTACCCGTACGCGGTGCTGCCGGGCATCGAGCCGGCGAAGGCGTCGGCGGCGCGGGTGCTCTACGACGTGCTCACCACCGCCGGATTCCGCGACCGGCTGGCGAGCCAGTCGTTGCGCGCGCCGGACGGCAACTGGGGCGCGGGTTTCGACGCGCCGCAGGGGGCGCCCAGCCCGGCCGGGGGCACGCCGAAACCGCCGGCCAACGGCGGCGGCTCGGCGCCCGGCGGGCTCGACCCGCAGGCCGTGGAGCGCGCGGTCTCCAGTTGGTCGATCGCCACCCAGTCCGGCCGGATGCTCGCCATCATCGACGTCTCCGGCTCGATGAAGGAGAAGGTGGCGAACGCCGGCAACGCCACCCGGCAGCAGGTCACCGCCGAGGCGGCCCGGCGCGGGCTGAACCTCTTCGACGACTCCTGGTCGATCGGCCTCTGGACGTTCTCCACCGAGCTGGTCGGGTCCCGTGACCACCGGGAACTCGTCGCCATCGCCCCGCTGTCGCGCCAGCGCGGCAAGCTGGAGCAGGCTCTGGGCTCGATCCGGTCCTCGAGCGGCAACACCGGTCTCTACGACACGGTGCTGGCCGCGTACCAGGAGGTGCAGGAGGACTGGGAGCCGGGCCGGGTCAACTCGGTCGTGCTGTTCACCGACGGCAAGAACGAGGACTCCGACGGCATCACGCAGCAGCGGTTGCTGACCGAGCTGAACAAGATCAAGGACCCGGAGCGGCCGGTGCAGGTCGTGATCATCGGCATCGGCGGTGACGTCAGCGCGGCCGAACTGAAGTCGATCACCGACGTGACCGGCGGCGGCGCCTTCGTCACCGAGGACCCGACCAAGATCGGCGACATCTTCCTCAAGGCGATCGCCCTGCGCAAGGCCCCAGCCTGAGCCGCCACGCAGGCGGCGACGGCCCGTCGTGCCGGAATTCGGTGCCGTAGGCCCCTTTCCGGCACCCAGGGTGATCGGGAAAAGTGACGGCAATGCGTCCGAAGCGATCGGCGACCGTGGTTGTCGGGGCAGGATGTCGTTGTGCCCTGTCGGCCGGCCCGCCATCCGGGCCCGCTGCACGGGCCGTCGGCGACCGAAGTGGGGAGGGCCGGTGAGCTCAACGACGCTGTTGACCCCCGCCAGGATGTCGTCGAGGCCAGAGGCACCACGCTCCGTGCCGGCCCACACCCGCGAGCGCGCCTACGTCCGCTCCCTGGTGGTGCTGGACACCACCGTCCTGACCGTCGCCGTGCTCGTCGGGTACGTCGCCCGGTTCGGCGACGACACCCCCGGCGGTTCGAAGATCCCGTACGTCCTGGTGGCCCCCGGGCTGGTCCTCGCCTGGCTGATCTCGCTCCGGGTGCTGCGCTGCTACGACGACCGCGTCCTCGGCTACGGCGCCGACGAGTACCGGCGGGTGGGCACGGCCAGCCTGCGCCTCGCCGGCGGCATCGCGATCGTCGGCTACATCGCCGACGTCGGCGTCTCCCGGGGGTTCCTCGGCATCTCGCTGGCCGTCGGCATGACCGGCCTGGAGGTGGCCCGGTTCGCCGCCCGCAAGCGGTTGCACCGGGCGCGCGCGTCGGGCGGCGGCTGGTCGCGCAAGGTGCTGGTGGTCGGCGACACCGCGCACGTGCTGGAGCTGGTGCACACCCTGCGCCGCGAGCCGTACGCGGGCTACCAGGTGGTCGGGGCGTGCATCCCGGACGCGCTGCTCGCGCCGGTCGCGCAGCGGCTGGGCGACGTGCCGGTGGTCGGCTCGTTCCGGGGCATTCCCGAGGCGGCCACCGCCATCGGCGCGGACACGGTCGCGGTGACCGCCTCGGGCGAGCTGACCGCCACCCGGCTGCGTCGGCTGGGTTGGCAACTGGAGGGCACCGGCATCGACCTGGTGGTGGCGCCGGCCCTGACCGACGTGGCCGGCCCGCGCATCCACACCCGGCCGGTCGCCGGCCTGCCGTTGATCCACGTCGAGGCCCCCGAGTTCCGCGGGGCGCGGAAACTGGTCAAGGGCTTCGTCGACCGGGCCGTCTCCTCGGTGGCCCTGACGCTGCTGCTGCCGCTGCTGGCCGTGATCGCGTTGGCGATCAAGCTCGACAGCCGGGGGCCGGTGCTGTTCCGGCAGACCAGGGTCGGGCAGGGCGGCCAGGAGTTCGGGGTCTACAAGTTCCGCACCATGGTGGTCAACGCCGACGCCCTGCTGGCCGAGCTGGCGGCCCGTAACGAGACCGACGGCCTGATGTTCAAGATGCGCGACGACCCCCGGGTGACCCGGATCGGGCGGCTGTTGCGCAAGTGGTCGCTGGACGAGCTGCCGCAGCTGGTCAACGTGCTGCTCGGGCACATGAGCCTGGTCGGCCCCCGTCCCCCGCTGCCCTCCGAGGTGGCCCGCTACGACGGCGACGTGGCCCGCCGGCTGCTGGTGAAGCCGGGCATGACCGGGCTCTGGCAGGTCAGCGGCCGGTCCGACCTCAGCTGGGAGGACGGCATCCGGCTCGACCTCTACTACGTGGAGAACTGGTCGCTCGCGGCCGACCTGACGATCCTCTGGAAGACCTTCGGCGCGGTGGTCAACAGCCGGGGGGCCTACTGACCGGCCGCACGGCTCAGTCCTGCGGGCCGGTCCAGTCCAGGCACACCACGACCGCGTCGTCGATCAGGTCACCGGCGACGTACGCACGGAGGTCGCCGATCAGCGACCGGACGGCGTCCAGCGGTTCCATCGGCCCGGTCCGGCGCAGGAACCGGCCCAGCGCGGCCTCGCCGTAGCGGACGTCCCGCCCGATCGCGTCGGTGACGCCGTCGCTGACCACGAAGATCCGGTCGTCGCGGCACAGCTCGAAGTGCTGCTCCCGGTAGTCGGTGGCCTCGAACATGCCGAGCGGGAACTGCGCCTCCAACGGCAGCTCCCGGACCTCCCCGCCGCGCAGCAGGATGAGGCGGGGCGATCCGGCGTCGACCACGGTGAGCCGCCCCGAGCGCAGGTCCAGCTCCATGAGCAGCGCCGCGAGGTGCTGGTCACCCCGGTGCAGGTCGTAGATCGCCTGGTCGGCGAGGGCCGCCTGGTCGGCGAGGCCGAGCCCGGACCGGCGGGCGTTGCGCAGCGCGTGGGTGGCGAGCGAGGTGAGCATCGAGGCGGCCACCCCCTCGCCGGTGCCGTTGACCGTCGACAGCCAGGCCCGGTTGCCGTCGTCGGACCAGTCGAAGCTGTCCCCCCGCACCGCGTACGCCGGCTCCAGCTGACCCGCGAGGCTGAACGACGGTCGGGTCCGGCTGCGGCCGGGGAGCAGATCCCACTGCATCTCGGCGGCGAGGGTGAGCCGTCTGCTGCGCCGTGCCGAGTGGTAGACGTCCGTGCCGCCGGCGACCGCGACGATCTCGTGGGCCAGCGCGGTGGCGATCTCGGTCAGCTCGTCGAGCGCGCCCGGGCGCTCCGGCACCGGGGTCACGACCAGCACGCCCCAGCGTTCCCCGCGCATGGACACCGGAAGGAACCCGGTGCCGTCGGCGACGATCGCGGTCTGGTGGTCGAAGCAGCGCCAGGCGGGGTGCCCCGGCCCGGTGACGGGCTCGTCCCCGGCGAGCGGCAGCAGCGCCGCCAACCGGTAGTCGACCTGGAGCAGGTCCACCCGGGTGACGCCGTAGCCGGCGGCCAGGACGTCGGCGATCCGGTCCAGCAGGAGATCGGCGGGCGCCTCGTTGAGTACGCGCCGGGCCCGGTTGACCGGTTCGCTCATCATCGCTCCTTGATCACAAGCCCAGACCAGCGGATTCGGAGTAGTCTCGGGCGCACCATGGCGGAAGTGCACGGTCCCAACGGACCCCAGACGAGTATGGCCGTCGAGCTCGACGCGGTGGCCGGTGCCCTGCTGACGGTCTGGGAGGCGGCGCGGGAGCGGACGACCAGCCGCGTCTCCGGTGCCCAGTTGCGCGCGATCATGCTGGTCGAGCAGCACGAGGGGATCAACCTCCGCCGGCTGGCCACCGGGCTGGACATGCTGCTCTCCTCCGCCAGCCGGCTCTGCGACCGGCTCGTGGCGGCGGGCATGCTGGAACGCGAGCCCGGCCGGTCCGACCGGCGGGAGATCTCGCTGCACCTCACCCCGGAGGCCCGGCGGCTCCTCGCCGAGCTGCGGGACGACCGGCGCCAGCAGCTCGCGGCGATCCTCGCCGACATGACCCCCGACGGGCGGCAGGCCCTGCTGCGCGGCATGCGGGAGTTCGACGAGGCGGCGCGCCGCAGGGACGCGTCCGTGCAGTCCGTCGAGGCGGCCGGCCCCTGGGACGGCGTGCCCGTGGAGCACCCGGCCGGGGTGCCGACGCGGGATTGGCCGCGGAGCGAGCCGCAGGTGGCCAGGACGGCCTGACCCCGCCCGGGGCCGGCTGGCCGCGGGCCTGCCCGACGGCCGGCGTCACACCGCCGCGACGGCCAGCATCGCGATGTCGTCCCGGCTCTGCCCGTCGAGCCACTCGTCGAGGAGCTGGATGAGCCGGTCGACCAGCGCGGCAGGGGGCAGCCCGGCAGCCGAGGCCAGCGCCGCACGCAGCCGTTCCTCGCCGAACATCGCCTGCCCGCCGGGACCGCCGCGCGCCTCGGTCACCCCGTCGCTGTACGCGAGCAGCAGCTCGCCGGGGAAGAGCCGGAACTCGGCCGCGGCGAACCGGGCGGTGGCGAGCGCACCCACCGGCATCCCGCCGACCACGACCGGGGCGACCCCGCCGTCGGGCCGCAGCAGCAGCGGGGACGGGTGACCGCCGCCGGCGATCCGGACGGTCAGCCCGCCGCCGGACGCGGCTTCGAGGGTGCCGAGCAGCAGGGTGGTGAACTGACTGCGGCGGGCCGCGTCCGGGGCGTCGAGGAGCGCGCGGTTCAGCAGCCGCAGCAACTCCAGCGGTCGCTGCTCGACCAGGCGCAGCGTCTGGAGGCACTGGCGGACCCGACCGGTGAGGACAGCCGCGCCGACGCCCTTGCCGGCCACGTCCCCGAGGGCGAAGAGCGCCCCGCCGGGGATGGGCAGCACGTCGTAGAAGTCGCCGCCGATGCGCAGCCGGTCACCGGCCGCCCGGTATCCGCCGGCGAGGGCGGCGCCCGGCACGGTCGGCAGCTCCGGCGGGAGCAGGCTGTGTTCGAGCACCCGGGCGAGGTGGACCTGCTCGCCGTAGAGTTCGGCGGCGCCGATGGCGGCACCGGCCCGGGCGGCGAACTGCCGGGCCAGCTCGACGTCGCGCCGGTCGAAGCAGGCGCGCCCGTCCCGACGGATCAGCACCAGGGCGCCGGCGGTGCGTCCGCCACCCCGCATGGGGCTGGCCAGCACGGTGCCGGGCCGGCCGAAGTCCGGCGGGAGCACGGCTGCCAGGTCGGGTGTCTCCTCCCGCGGCCACCCGCCGGGGGCGGCGGCCTGGCCGCGAAGCGCCTCGGCCACGCCGGGCAGCGAGCCGACCAGCGACCGGGCCGCCACCCCGGTCACCGGCGCGGGGTCGGAGCCGGCGTACCGGATCCAGCGCGGCTGGCCCTCGGCGGGCGGCAGCTGTACGGCCAGGGCCAGGTCGGCGAGGTAGGGCACGGGCAGCGTCACCACGGCCCGCAGCGTCTGTTCGCGCTGGAGGGAGAGCCCGAGGTGACTGCCGGCCCGGGCGAGGAACGCGGTGCGGGAACGCTCGACGTGCAGGGCCTCGGCGCGGGCGTGCTCGTCGGTGACGTCCCGGACGTACCAGGCGTGCCGTCCGGCGGCCAGCTCGCGACGTACGCCGCGCAGCCGGCGGCCGTGGTGCTCGGCGTCGAAGCTGTCCGCTCCGTGGGCCGCCGCGCGGGCCAGGGCGGGTACGGGGCAGGAGGTCAGGTCCGTACCGGCCACGACCTCGGGGAGGAACGCGGTCGCCGTCGCGTTGACCAGCGTCACCAGGCCGGCGTGGTCGGTCGTCACGACCGCCTCGGCGAGGCCGTCGAGCACCTCGTGGCTGAGCCGGGAGTCGTCCGGTGGCGTGGCACCGGACGCCTGTCGGGTGCGGGAACCGCCCGGACGCCCTCCGCCGGCCGGGTCCGTGACACCGCCACGGCGGGTGGTGGTCACCGTCGCTCGCCGGGCGCCCCGGTCTGTCGACCTGTGCGCATGCTGGTCGTGCACTCCTCGGGTGGGGGTGGTTGCCTCAGGGCAAGCGTACCGAGGCGGGGCACCGCCGCCATCGGCGGAAGCCGGGCACCTCAGGTCGGCCGGGCCAGCCATCCGGCGGGGCGGGCCAGGATCCGGCGTACCACCGAACCGGCCCCGCCGACGGCCGCGGCGGCGCCGCCGAGCACCGCCGGCCGGATGGTCACCGGCGACCAGGCCGCGGTGAGCACCCGCCGGGAGATCTCGGTGAGCACCGGCGGGCGTAGCCACGGGGCCAACGGGGCGTATCCGCCGCCGAGCACCACGGTGTCCAGATCCAGCAGGTTGACCACGCCGGCGACGGCGACCCCGAGGGCCGTCCCGGCCTCGGCCAGGGCGCGCAGCGCGGCGGGGTCGCCGGCCCCGGCCAGCTCGGCCAGCCGGGTCGTCGCGGTGTCGGCCGGCAGGTGCACGCCGGCCAGGCCGGCCGCCGCGAGGATCGCCTCCTGGCCGGCGTACGTCTCCAGGCAGCCCCGGCCGCCGCACCGGCAGGGTGGCCCGTCGGGCCGGACCGGGAGGTGCCCGATCTCGCCGCTCCAGCCGCGTGCGCCCCGGAACAGGGACCCGTCGAGCACGATGCCGGCGCCGACGCCGACCTCGCCGGAGACGTGCAGGAAGCTGGCCGGACCCGCCGGACCGGCGTGCAGCTCGCCCAGCGCGGCGAGATTGGCCTCGTTGTCGACGACCAGCGGTGGGACGCCGTCGACGTGTGCGGTCAGCGGCGGCCCGTCGGCGAGCAGCGCGGGAACGGGCACGTCCCGCCAGCCCAGGTTCGGGGCGAGGCGGACCAGGCCGGCGTCGTCGACCAGGCCGGGCACCGCGAGAGCCGCGCCGGCCAGGGTCAGCCCTTCGCGGGCGGCGTCGGCGCGGACCCGGGCGGCGAGGCCGGCCAGCCGGGCGAGGGTCTCGGCGGGGGGGACGGGTCGCAGGTCGGCGCGGTGCACGGTGTGCTGGCGCACCCGGCCGGCGAGGTCGACCACGCAGGCGGCCAGGTAGTCGACGTTGACCTCCAGGCCGAGCCCGGCGGGGCCGTCCGCGGCGAGCACGAGGCCCCGGGACGGCCGGCCCGCACCGGTGCGCGGCGTCGGTTCCGCCTCGGCGACCAGCCGGCCGGCGAGCAGGTCCTCCACCACCGCCGAGACGGTGGCCCGGGTGAGGCCGGTCCCGGCGGCCAGCTCGGCCCGGGACGGCGGTCGGTCGGCGGCGGCGATCCGGCCGAGCACCACGGCGAGGTTCCACTCGCGCAGGCTGCCCTGGCGTACGGGCCCGGGCGGGGCATCGGGTCGGGTCACCGCTTGACAGTGCCACAGGCCGATCAAATAATTCAACCACTGAACAAATAGCGGACGACACCCCGGAGGTCTGCCATGGCACCCCGTCCCACCCCCGCCGACAAGTTCTCCTTCGGCCTCTGGACGGTGGGCTGGCAGGCCCGCGACCCGTTCGGCGACGCCACCCGGCCCGAGCTGGACCCGGTCGAGGCGGTGCACCGGCTCGCCGAGCTGGGCGCGTACGGGATCACGTTCCACGACGACGACCTGGTGCCCTTCGGGGCCGACGCCGCCACCCGCGACCAGCACGTCGCCCGCTTCCGCAAGGCGCTCGACGAGACCGGCCTGGTGGTCCCGATGGTCACCACCAACCTCTTCGCCCACCCGGTCTTCAAGGACGGCGGCTTCACCAGCAACGACCGCGACGTCCGGCGTTACGCCCTGCGCAAGGTGCTGCGCAACGTCGACCTCGCCGCGGAGCTGGGCGCCCGCACCTTCGTGATGTGGGGCGGCCGGGAGGGCGCGGAGTACGACGTCGCCAAGGACGTCCGGGCCGCGCTCGACCGCTACCGGGAGGCCGTCGACCTGCTCTGCCAGTACGTCGTCGACTCCGGCTACGACCTGCGCTTCGCCCTCGAACCCAAGCCGAACGAGCCGCGCGGCGACATCCTGCTGCCCACCGTCGGGCACGCCCTGGCCTTCATCTCCACCCTGGCCCGTCCCGAGCTGGTCGGGCTCAACCCGGAGGTGGGGCACGAGCAGATGGCCGGCCTGAACTTCGCCCACGGCATCGCCCAGGCGCTCTGGCAGGGCAAGCTGTTCCACATCGACCTCAACGGGCAGCGCGGCGTCAAGTACGACCAGGACCTCGTCTTCGGCCACGGCGACCTGCTCAACGCGTTCGCCCTGGTCGACCTGCTGGAACACGGCGGCCCCGCCGGGGCGCCCGCCTACGACGGCCCCCGGCACTTCGACTACAAGCCCTCGCGCACGGAGGACACCACCGGCGTCTGGGCGTCGGCGGAGGCGAACATGCGCACCTACCTCCTGCTCAAGGAGCGGGCGGCGGCGTTCCGGGCCGACCCGGAGGTGGCCGAGGCGCTGGCCGCGAGCCGGGTCGCCGAGCTGGCGACGCCGACCCTGGCGCCGGGGGAGGGCCACGCCGAGCTGCTCGCCGACCGCTCCGCGTTCGAGGAGTTCGACGTCGACGGGGCCGCCGCGAAGGGCTTCGGCTTCGTCCGGCTCAACCAGCTCGCCGTCGAGCACCTGCTCGGCGCGCGCTGAGGGTCGCCGGAGATGCCGATCGTCGCGGGGGTCGACTCCTCGACCCAGTCCTGCAAGGTCGTCGTGCGGGACGCGGAGTCCGGTGCCCTGCTCCGGCAGGGCCGGGCGCCGCACCCGGACGGCACCGAGGTCGACCCGTCGGCGTGGTGGTCCGCGCTGGGCGCGGCGGTCGACGCCGCCGGTGGGCTGGCCGACGTCGCGGCCATCTCCGTGGCCGGCCAGCAGCACGGGATGGTGTGCCTCGACGAGGCGGGCGGGGTGGTCCGGCCGGCGCTGCTGTGGAACGACACCCGTTCCGCCGGGGCCGCCGCCGAGCTGGTCGGGGAGGCCGGGGGCGGGGAAACCGGCCGCCGGTTCTGGGCCGACGCGGTGGGCAGCGTACCGGTGGCCAGCTTCACCGTCACCAAGTTGCGCTGGCTGGCCCGGCACGAGCCGGAGCAGGCGGCCCGGGCGGCGGCCGTCTGCCTGCCGCACGACTGGCTGACCTGGCGGCTGGCCGGCGCACCGGGCCTGGCGGCGCTGCGCACCGACCGGGGCGACGCCAGCGGCACCGGCTACTGGTCCCCGGCCACCGGCGACTACCGGCTCGACCTGCTGGAGCGGGCGTTCGGCCGGCGGCCGCACGTGCCGACCGTGCTCGGCCCGGCGGAGCCGGCCGGCGTCGTACGCCCGGACGCCTTTCGGGTCGGCCCGGGGCTGCCCCACGGCGACGGCATGTCCCACGGCGGCCGGCTGCCCGACGGGGCGGTGCTCGGCCCCGGCACGGGGGACAACGCCGCCGCCGCGCTCGGCGTCGGCGCGGGCCCCGGCGACGTGGTCGTCTCGATCGGCACCTCCGGCACCGTGTTCAGCGTCGCCGACGCCCCGGCGGCCGACCCGAGCGGCACGGTCGCCGGATTCGCCGACGCCACCGGCCGCTTCCTGCCCCTGGTCTGCACGCTCAACGCGGCCCGGGTGCTCGACGCCGCCGCGTCGATGCTCCGGGTCGACCTGGCCGAGCTGGCCGAGTTGGCGCTCTCGGCCCCGGCCGGCGCCGACGGCCTGGTCATGGTGCCCTACCTGGAGGGCGAGCGGACGCCCGACCGGCCACGGGCCAGCGGAGCCCTGCACGGGCTGACCCTGCGCACGTCGACGGCGGCCCACCTGGCGCGCGCCGCCGTCGAGGGCCTGCTCTGTGCCCTCGCCGACGGCCTCGACGCGCTCACCGCCCAGGGCGCCACGGTGCGCCGGGTGATCCTGGTCGGCGGGGGAGCCCGCTCGGCGGCGGTGCGGCACATCGCGCCACAGGTGCTCGGGGTGCCGGTGGTCGTCCCGCCGCCCGGGGAGTACGTCGCCGACGGCGCCGCGCGCCAGGCCGCCTGGGTCGCCCTGGGTGCCGCGACGCCCCCTGCCTGGGCGGTA
Source organism: Micromonospora sp. NPDC047074 (assembly GCF_040643815.1). Lineage (NCBI taxonomy): Bacteria > Bacillati > Actinomycetota > Actinomycetes > Micromonosporales > Micromonosporaceae > Micromonospora > Micromonospora sp. NPDC047074. The sequence goes on along the minus strand of NZ_JBEYVB010000016.1, from coordinate 13,573 downwards.
CGGGGCACCGAGGAGTACGCCGCCGCCCCCGTTCCCGCCATTCGCGAGCGGTACGCCGCCGCCCGCGACCACCACGTCGACCGGACCGACGGGGGGTAAACGACTGTACGGCCGCGTCCGGGCTCGCGATCATCGACGGATGCGAACGACCCCCACGGCAGCGGACGAGGCACCCGGAATCCCCTCCGTGCTCCAGTACGACGACGCGGACACCCCCTGCGACGTCATCGACGCGTTGGTCCTGGCGGACTTCGTCACCGGCCGGCATCCGTGGTCGCACACGGTCCGGCTCTCCCGGGTGCGCCCCGACGCGCCGCTGACCGCCCCCGACGGCCGGGTGCTGCGTACGGCGGTGGAGAACCGGCAGCGGTCCCGCCTGCTGGCCGGCGACGGCTGGACGGCCCGGGTGGTCACCTGGAAGGGGCGGGGCGCCGAGGTGACGGTCACGGCGGTGTCCGAGGAGGTCGGCCGGGCGGCCCTCGACCGGATCGTCGACGGCGCCGCCGAACCGGACGACCCGGGCGCCGGCCGGATCGGTTTCTGGCACCACAACCCCCGCCGGGGCAGCCAGCGGGACGTGCGGGCCATCGCCGCGCCGGAGTGGGCGCTGATCCGGCCGAACTACGCGGCGTCGGCGCGCACCGGGCTCGACGGGCTGATGGCGATCACCCCGGAGCAGCTCGCCGGCCGGCTGGTGCTCCTGCACGGCGCGCCGGGGACGGGGAAGACCACCGCGCTGCGGGCCCTCGCCCGCCAGTGGCGCGACTGGTGCCAGGTCGACGCCGTGCTCGACCCCGACGTGCTCTTCGCCGACCCGGCGTACCTGTCCGAGGTGGCGGTCGGGGACGAGGACGGCGAGCAGGGGACCGGCCGCCGGTGGCGGCTGCTCATCCTGGAGGACTGCGACGAGCTGATCCGGGGCGAGGCGAAGCAGGCCGCCGGTCAGGCGCTGTCCCGGCTGCTCAACCTGACCGACGGGCTGCTCGGGCAGGGGCGCGACGTGCTCGTCGCGATCACCACGAACGAGGACCTGTCCCGGCTGCATCCGGCCGTGGTCCGCCCGGGGCGGTGCCTGGCCCGCATCGAGGTGGGCCCGCTGTCGCACCAGGAGGCGACGGGTTGGCTCGGCACGTCGGCGGGGGTGCCGCCGCACGGCGCGACCCTCGCCGAGCTGTACGCGTTGCGGGCCGGCACGTCGGCCGAGACCACCGCCCCGCCCGCGATCGGCGGCTATCTCTGAGCCGCCCGGTGGCGACCCACCGCCGTTCTTTCCGCCGCCGGCCTCCCGGCGACGGACCGCGCGTCGTCACCCGGTCGTGACCTGACCCTGGTTGGCTGCCGCACATGACCTTGACCAGGGGCGGGCCGGCACGGGCCTGGGGCGGGACGGCCGCACACCGGTTCTACAGCGTCGTGGTCTTCGTGTTGCTCGCCTCGCTGGACAACGTGGCGATCGGCCTGGTGCCCCCGCTGTACGGGCCGATCTCCGATTCCTTCGACGTGCCGCAGCGGCTGCTCGGCCTGGTCACCGCCGTGAGCTTCCTGGCCAGCGCGGTGGCGGCGGTGGGCTGGGCGTACGTCGGCGACCGCACGAACCGCAAGCCGCTGCTGATGATCGGCACCCTGATCTGGGCGCTCGGCACGGGCGGCAGTGCGTTCGCGGCCAACTATCCGACCTTCCTGGCCGCGCAGATCGTGGCGGCGGTCGGGCTGGGCGCGGTCGGGTCGGTCGGGTTCTCGGTCGTCACCGACCTGATCTCGCCCCGCCGCAGGGGGCTGGTGATGAGCTTCTGGGGGCTGTCCCAGGGCGTCGGCACGCTGGCCGGCACGCTTGTCGGCGGGCTGCTGGGGGCGACCGACTGGCGGCGGCCGTTCCTGGTGCTGACCGTGGTCGGCCTGGCGGCGACCGCCGCCTACCTGTTCACCTACGACATCCGGCGCGGGCAGAGCGAACCGGAGCTGGCCGGCGCGCTCGCCGAGGGTGCGGAGTACGACTACCGGATCAGCCGGGACGATCTGCCAAGGATCCTAGGCCGCCGTACGAACCGCTGGCTGATCCTCCAGGGCCTCACCGCCCAGGCGGCCTTCGGGTCGCTGGTCTGGCTCCCGGTGCTCTTCGCCGAGCGGGCCGAGGACCAGGGCTACTCCGCCGCCACCGCCGTGGTCGTGGGCAGCGTCTTCGCCACCCTGTTCCAGCTCGGCGGGGTGCTCTCCATCATCGGCGGTCTGGTCGGCGACGCGCTGCAGCGCCGTACGCCCCGGGGAAGGGCGCTGGTCGCGGCAGTGGGCATCCTCGCGGCGCTGCCGTTCTACCTGGTCCTCTTCTTCGTGCCGGTACGCATCGACGTGCCCGACGGCGCCGGCGCGGGGACGGTGGTCGGCGCGGTGCTGGCCAGCGTGTTCACCGAGCCGACGGTCGGGCTGAGCCTGCTCACCGCGGTGGTCGCGTTGGCCCTCACCTCGGCCAACTCGCCGAACTGGTTCGCCCTGATCGCCGACGTCAACCCGCCCGAACACCGGGGCACCGTCTACAGCCTCGGCAACCTGGTCAACGGCGTGGGCCGGGCGGCCGGCAACGGGCTGGTCGGGGTGGCCTTCCACGGCCTGCGGGCGGCCTTCCCGCCGCCGCTGAACTACGCCGTCGGGCTGGCGGCCTTCCAGCTCTTCTTCATCCCGACCGGCGTCATGTACTGGCTGGCCGCACGGACCTCGCCGGACGACATCGCCAACGTCAACGACCTCCTGCACACCCGCGCCGAACGCCTGTAAGGAAGGGCACCTTCCTAACGCTATGCGTTAGGAAGGTGCCCTTCCTCACCCCTCAGGCGGGGCGGAGCCAGACCGTCACGTCGGTTCCGACGGCGCCGTCGTCGTCCAGCGGGGCGCTGGCGTGCAGCAGTTCGGCCCCGACGGGCAAGGGCACGGCGGCGGCGCCGAAGTTGGTCAGCACCGTCAGCCCGCCGTTGCGGAACGACAGCACCTCGTCGCCGGAGGCGAGCCACTCCAGGGTGCCCTCGCCGAGCCGGTGCTCGCGGCGCAGCCGCAGCGCCGTCCGGTACAGCTCGTACGTCGAGCCGGGGACGTCCCGCTGCCGGTCCAGGGCGTACTCCGCCCAGGTCGACGGCTGCGGCAGCCAGCTCGCGTCGGTCGGCCCGAAGCCGTACGACGGGGCGTCGGCCTCCCACGGGATCGGCACCCGGCAGCCGTCCCGGCCCCGCTCGGTGTGCCCGCTGCGCGCCCAGGTCGGGTCCTGCCGGGCCTCGTCGGGCATCGTGGTGTGCTCGGGCAGGCCCAGTTCCTCGCCCTGGTAGAGGTAGGCCGAGCCGGGCAGGGCGAGCATCAGCAGGGTGGCCGCCCGGGCCCGGCGCAGACCGAGCGCGGCGTCCGGCTGCGGGTCGCCGGCACCGATGCCGTTGGGCCGCTTGCCGCCGATGGGCAGCCCCAGCCGGGAGGCGTGCCGGACCACGTCGTGGTTGGACAGCACCCAGGTGGTCGGGGCGCCGACGGCGTCGGTGGCCTCCAGCGAGCGGGTGATCACCGCGTACTGGGCCGGCGCGGTCCATGCGGCGAGCAGGTACTCGAAGTTGAACGCCTGGTGCATCTCGTCCGGGCGGACGTAGCGGGCCAGCCGCTCGGCCGGCTCGACCCACGCCTCGGCGACCAGGACACGCTCGCCCGGGTAGCCGTCCAGCACCCGCCGCCAGTCCCGGTAGATCTCGTGCACGCCCTCCTGGTCCCACATCGGCGGGCGCGGCTTGTCGATCTCCGGGCCGGAGAGGATCTCCTGCGGCTCCTGCCAGTCGGCCAGGTCCGCCTGCTTGATCAGGCCGTGTGCCACGTCGACCCGGAAGCCGTCCACTCCCCGGTCGAGCCAGAACCGCAGGACTCCCCGGAACTCCTCGCGGACCTCCGGGTTGTCCCAGTTGAGGTCGGGCTGGCCGGGGTCGAACAGGTGCAGGTACCACTGGCCGGGGCGGCCGTCGGGATCGGTGACGCGGGTCCAGGCCGGCCCGCCGAAGACGCTGTCCCAGTCGTTCGGGGCCTGCGCGCCGTCGGGGCCCGACCCGTCGCGGAAGACGTAGCGGTCCCGCTCCGGGCTGCCGGGCGCGGCGGCGAGGGCCGCCTGGAACCACCGGTGCGCCGACGACGTGTGGTTGGGCACCAGGTCGACGATCACCCGCAGCCCGCGCGAGTGCGCCTCGGCGATCAGCCGGTCGGCGTCGGCGAGGGTGCCGAAGAGCGGGTCCACGTCCCGGTAGTCCGCCACGTCGTACCCGGCGTCGGCCTGCGGCGACGGGTAGAACGGCGACAGCCAGAGCGCGTCCACGCCCAGCTCGACGAGGTGGTCGAGGCGGGCCGTGATGCCGGGCAGGTCGCCGATCCCGTCGCCGTCGGAGTCGGCGAAGGAGCGCGGATAGACCTGGTAGATGGTGTCCCTGGTCCACCAACCGGTGGCCGGGCCGGCAGGCGTGTCCTGCTGGGTCGGATTGCTGTTCAGGGCCTTCTCCCGTGTGTCGAGCCGGACGGTCGGATGTTGCCCGGGACGTCGGCGGTCCCGCTCAGTGTGCCCGGGGCGGGGCGGTCGATTCACGCACGATGAGCCGAGTGGGCAGGATCACCGGCGAGTCCAGCGTGTCGAGGTGTCGCCCGGCCGGGGGCGGGACGGCCCGGCCGTGCAGCGGGTCGAGCAGGATCCGGGCGGCGAGCCGGCCCTGCTCCGCCGCGGGCTGGGCGATGGTGCTCAGCCCGAGGACGCTGGCCAGGTCGTGGTCGTCGACGCCGATCACGCTGACGTCCTGCGGCACCCGCAGGCCGGCGTCGCGCAGCGCGGTCATCGCCCCCATCGCCATCTCGTCGCAGGCCGCGAAGATCGCCGTCGGCGGTTCGCCGCGCCGGAGCAGTTCCTCCGTGGCCCGCGTGCCACCGCCGATGGTGAACTGCGACTCGATGTCGAGGGCCGGGTCCGGTTCGATGCCGGCGTCGCGCAGCTCGTCCCGGTAGCCCCGCCGCCGGTCGAGGTGGGTGGTGAAGGCCAGCTCGTCGTCCGGATCGCCGGAGATGTGCGCGATCCGCCGGTGGCCCAGTTCGAGCAGGTGCCGGGTGGCGGAGCGGGCGACGCCCACGTCGTCGATCCGTACGCAGGGCCAGCCGGGCACCACCGTGCCGGAGCTGATGGTCACCCCGGGCAGCTTCAGTTTCGCCAGGGCGGTCAGGTCGGCGGGCCGCAGTGGTGTGGAGACCAGCATGACCGCGTCCACCCGCTTGTGCAGGTTGGCGGTGCGCAGCACCCGCTGGCGGATCTGCTCCCGCCCGCCGAGGTTGTAGAGCAGCAGGTCGTAGCCCGCCTGCTGGAGGAAGTCCTCGACGGCCTCGACGACGGTCCCGAAGAACCAGCGGGTGATGCGGGGGACCACGACCGCGATCGTGCCGGTCCGCCCGCCGGCGAGCCGGGAGGCGCTCGGCGAGACCGCGTACTCCAGTTGCTCTGCGGCCGCGAGCACCCGGCGGCGGGTCGAGGCCGAGACCGTCGGGAGCCCCCGCAACGCCCGGGACACGGTGGCGGTGGAGACTCCGGCCAGGCGTGCGACATCATCGATCCTCGTCACGGTATCCCCCGGTGCGCCCCAGCTCCGCCGCCGCCGGTGGCCCGGCGGCGGCGGAGACGTCTCAGCCCTTGACGCTGCCGGCGAGCAGGCCCCGCACGAAGTAGCGCTGCAGGGACAGGAAGACGATCAGCGGTACGACGATCGAGACGAACGCGCCGGCGGTGAGCCGCTGCCACTCGTTGCCCCGGGTGCCGGCCATCTCGGCCAGCCGGACGGTGAGCGGGGCGGTCTCGTCGCCGCCCCCGGCGAAGATCAGCGCGACCAGCAGGTCGTTCCAGACCCAGAGGAACTGGAAGATGCCGAACGCCGCCAGCGCCGGGGTGATCAGCGGCAGCACGATGGAGCGGAAGATCTTCGGATGGGTCGCCCCGTCGACCCGGGCGGCCTCCATCAGGTCACCCGGCAGCTGCGAGATGAAGTTGTGCAGCAGGAAGACGGCGAACGGCAGCGCGAAGCAGGTGTGCGCGAACCACACCTGGGCGAACTTCTGCGAGTCCACCAGGTCCCAGGCCGGCAGGATCGTGACCCCGCCGAGAGTGACGCCGGTGGAGAAGAACTTCAGCAGCGGCACCAGCGCCATCTGCAACGGCACGATCTGGAGCGCGAAGATCGCGATGTACACCCAGTCCCGCCCCCGGAAGTTGATCCAGGCCAGCGCGTAGGCGGCCAGGGCCGCGAAGGCGAGCGGGAAGAGCACCGACGGGATGGTGATGGCCAGCGAGTTGATGAAGTAGCTGGCCAGCTGTCCGGACGACGAGGATCGGCCGAACAGCACCTCCTGGTAGTTCTCGAAGGTGAACGACGGGCTGGTGAAGAAGTTCCACCACCCGTTGGACTTGATCTGGTCCTCCGGCCGGAACGAGGAGATGAACAGGCCGAAGGTGGGGATGGTCCAGAGCACCGCGATGACGATCGAGACGAGGGTCGCGGTGCGGCTGTTCAGCCGCTTGCGTACCCGGCCGGCGGTGCTGGTCGGGCGACCGCCGGTCTTCTGGGCGCCGGCGGCGACGGTGGGCGTCGCGGTGGTCATCTCAGCCCTCCCGCTGCTGACGGATGTTGCGGATCTGGTAGATCACGATCGGGATCACCAGGACGAACAGGAAGACCGCCAGGGCCGAGCCCTGCCCGTTCTGGCCGTACCGGAACGCCTGGTTGTACATCTCGTTCGCGATCACGCTGGTGTCGTAGTTGCCGTTGGTGGACGTCCGGACGATGTCGAAGACCTTGAGGGTGGCGATCGACAGCGTCACCACGACCACGATCAGCGCCGGCCGGATGCTCGGCATGGTGATCTGCCAGAACATCTGCCACGGGGTGACCCCGTCGAGGCGGGCCGCCTCCACGATGTCGGCGGGGATGGCCTTGATCGCGGCGGAGAGCACCACCATCGCGAAGCCGGCCTGGATCCAGACCATGATCACGATCAGCAGCAGCGTGTTCAGCGGTGACTCCAGCAGCCACTGCTTCGGCTCGCCGCCGAGGCTGACCACGATCTGGTTGAGCAGGCCGATCTGCTCCTGCCCGTCGCCCCGGTAGGCGTAGACGAACTTCCAGATGATGCTCGCGCCGACGAAGGAGATCGCCATCGGCAGGAAGATCAGCGACTTGGCCACCGCCTCGAACCGGGCCTTGTCCACCATGACGGCGTAGAGCAGACCGAACGTGGTGGCCACGAGCGGAACGAGGAGCACCCAGACCAGGGTGTTGAGCAGCACCCGGACGATCGAGTCCTCGGAGAACATCCAACCGTAGTTGGCCAGCCCGACCCACTCGTTGCTGTTGCCGTCCATGAACGACAGCAGCGTGGTGCGGATGGCCGGAATCACCAGCCCGATGGCGAGCAGCAGCACCGTCGGCAGCAGGAAGAAGAGCGCGAACACGCCCTCCCGCGGCTTGCGCCGCCGGGGCAGCGGGGCGCCGCTCGCGGCGGCGGCGACGAGCTGCGCCTCCCGGCGGCGGGCGAACCAGGCCGGCACCACGTCGAGGAGCAGGAGCAGACCGCCCACCACCGCGACGAAGGCGATCAGCCCCCACATCAGCATGAAGAACTTCGGGCTTTCCGCAGCGAAGTCGAACTCCATCGACCCTCCCAGGTCCTTGATCAGCCGATGGGCCGGCCCGCGTCAGCGGACCGGCCCATCGGCTCAGCTCACTTCCAGCTGCTCTCGATGCCCTGGAGCACGGTCGCGGTGTCCTTGCCGTTGATCCAGTCGACCATGCCCTTCCAGAACGTCCCCGCGCCGACGCTGGCCGGCATCAGGTCGGAACCGTCGAAGCGGAAGACGCTGCTCTTGTCCTGGAGGATCTGGACGGAGAGCTTGTCGATCGGGTTGGCGACGTTGGCCAGGTCGAGCTTGTTGTTCGCCGACACCCAGTCACCGATCTTGGCGCGGCTGTTGACGTACTCGGCCGAGGCGAGGTAGGTCTGCACGGCCTGGACCTCGGGGCGGTCGGCGAAGGCCGCGACGAACTCGCCGCCACCCAGGACCGGCTTGCCCTTGCTGGCGTCGATCGCCGGGAAGTAGAAGGCGAAGACGTCGCCGTCCTCGGCCACCTTGGTGCCCTGCGGCCACTGGTTGGCGTAGAAGGACGCCTGGCGGTGCAGCGCGCACTTGCCGGCGGTGATCGGCACGCCGGCCTCCTGGAAGGAGGTGGTGGCGATGCTCTTCACGCCGCCGAAGCCGCCGTTGACGTACTTCTCGTTCTTGAGGATGGTGCCGGCCCGGTCGAGGGCCTCGGCGACCTTGGGGTCGTTGAACGGGATGCCGTGGGTGACCCACTGGTCGTAGACCTCGGGGGTCTGCGTCCGCAGCATCACGTCCTCGACCCAGTCGGTGGCCGGCCAGCCGGTGGCGTCACCGGACTCGATGCCCGCGCACCACGGCTTGGTGCCGGTCGCCGCGATCTGGTCGCTGAGCTTGATCAGGTCGTCCCAGGTGGTCGGGACGGTCCAGCCCTTCTCCTTGAAGGTCTTCGGCGAGTACCACACGAAGGACTTCACGTTGGAGCCGAGCGGGGCGCCGTAGAACTGGCCGTTGACGGTGCTGTACTTCAGCCAGTCGGCCGGGTAGTTCTCCTCGGCCATCTTCTTGGTGTCGGCGCCGGCCGCCTTGAGCTTGCCCGAGTCGGCGAAGCGCTTGAGCAGGCCCGGCTGCGGGATGAACGCGATGTCGGGGGCGTTGCCGCCGTCGACCCGGACCCCGAGCTGGGCCTCGAACTCGCCGCTGCCCTCGTGGTCGATCTCGATGCCGGTGCAGTCCACGAACTGCTTCCAGGACTGCTCGAGGCGGTCGGCCTCGATGTCCCGGATCGAGGAGTAGATCGTGACCTTCTTGCCGTTGTTGTCGCCGTACTTCTCGTATGCGGCGCACTCCGCGGACCCCGCGGTGTCACTCTTTTCGTCACTGCCGGTGCCGCAGGCGGTGGCGCTCAGCGCCAGCCCCAGTACGCCGGCGATCGCGAGAGCCTGGCGTGATCTGGCAAACGCCATGCCGTTCTCCTTCCTTGCCGGCGCGCGAAGGGATCGAACCCGCGCCGGTCCGATGGACATCAACCACATGTAAGCGCTTGCATCTGGTCCGGTCCACCCCTAACCGGACACGAGCAAGTAACAATCCGGAAACCGCTCGGACGGCAGTTGGGCACGCTCCCACACGGGGGTTCGACCCCTTTCCATCGATGGCATTTTCTGTCACCCTGTGGACAGTTGATCGAAGCTTTTCGACATAGGAGGTGCTGGATGGGCAAGCGGTGGTTGGGCCTGCTGGCGACTGGTCTGCTGGCCGTGGGCGCGCTGGTGGTCCCGGCGGCCCCGGCGATGGCCGCCCCCACGTTCAAGGTCCCGTTCCCGTGCGGGCAGTCCTGGTCCGGCCAGACCAGGACCAATCACAGCCCGGCGTACTCGCTGGACTTCAACCGCACCGACGACCTCGGTGACCCGGTCGTGGCGAGCGCGCCCGGAACCGTCGACCGGGTCACGGATCTCGGTGGCACCAGCTACGGAAAGTACGTCCGGATCAGTCACGCGGGCGGCTACCACACCTACTACGCCCACCTCAACGGCTTCAACGTCTCCGTGGGCCAGGCGGTCGGCTACGGCAAGGTCATCGGCTGGGTCGGCAGCACCGGCGGTTCCACCGGCCCGCACCTGCACTACGAGCAGCGGCTCAACGGCGCCGACATCCAGGTGCGGTTCAACGGCGCGCTCGCTCTCTACTGGGGCACGAAGAACTACTCCAGTGACAACGGCTGCGGCACCAGCACCGGCTCCGGCACGGTCAACACCACCAGCGGGATCGCGCTGACCGTGCGCTCCGGCCCCGGCACCGGCTACGCCGCCGTGGGCACCGTCGCCGACGGCGCCCGGGTGACCATCCAGTGCCAGACCAGTGGCACCAGCGTCACCGGCACCTACGGCACCAGCACGATCTGGGACCGGATCGGCTCCGGCCGCTTCATCTCCGACGCCTACGTCTACACCGGCTCCGACGGGTACATCCCCGGCGTACCCCGCTGCTGAGCGGGCGACGGGGCCCCGGGCGTGCCCGGGGCCCCGTGCCGTCCACGCCGGCTCGCGCCGATCAGCTGTTCAGCCGCCAGATGGCGAAGTTCAGGGCGGCGGCGAAGGTGACCAGGCCCAGTAGGGCAGCATCAGCAGCGTCGCCGGGCGGGACACCCGCCGGAAGAGCGCGATCGTCACGCCGATCGCCACCCACAGCACCAGGATCTCGGCGAACGCCAGCCCGTAGCGGCCGGCGCCGAAGAAGAGCGGGGTCCAGACCGCGTTGAGCACCAGTTGGGCGACCCAGGCCCAGAGCGCGGGGCCGAAGCCGACCCGGTGCCAGACCAGCCAGCCGGCCACCGCGATCATCGCGTAGAGGATCGTCCACACCGGCCCGAACAGCCAGGACGGCGGAGCCCAGGCGGGCTGTTCGAGGCCCGCGTACTCGGCCGAGGTGCCCCGCACGCCGAGCCCGCCGATCGCGGCGGCGACGAAGACGGCGGCCCCGAAGCCGATCAGGCCCCACCACTGCCGCGCGCCGCCCGGCCGTTCCGCACTCCGAGACATCTCCATGGTCGAGATATCTCCCCAGGAGCGGCCGGTAAACCCGCGATCGTCCTCCGGACGGCATGGCGCCGGGGTCGTCGTGCCCGGAGGCTCCTGTCGGGAGGACGGAGTTCCGGTCGCGACGACCCCGGCGGGTCCCCTCGACGGCGGCCGCTAGCCGCCATGTCAATTGAAGATGCTCACACCACCCGGCCCGACGAGCAGGCCGACCACGATGAGGACGATGCCCCACAGGATCTGCCGCCGGAACAGCGCGAGAATGCCGGCGACCACGAGTACGACTGCGAGAATCCAGAGAATCAGCTCCATGGTTGCTGAGTACCCGAGCCGCCGACGCGGGAAACCTGGGTGTGATCGAGGTGGTCGCCCAGGTGGAAGACGCTGTAGGCCTGCTTGATCACGGGGTGCGCGACGTTGCGGACGCGTACCCCGCCGGGCGTGGTGCCCCGCTCGGTGCCCGCGTGCGCGTGCCCGTGCAGGGCCAGTGCGGTCGGTGCCGAGTCGATCGCCTGACCGAGTTGGTACGACCCCAGGAACGGATAGATCTCCAGCGGCTCACCGGCGAGCGTGTCCGGCACCGGCGAGTAGTGGGTGAGCGCCACCAGCACGTCGCAGTCCAGCCCGCCCAGCGCGGCGGCCAGGGCGTCGGCGCTCTGCGTGGTGGTCTGGACGAAGGCCTTCATCTCCGGCTCGCCGAAGTCGCTGGCGCAGCGGCCGGCGAAGCCGCCCCCGAACCCCTTCACCCCGGCGACGCCGAGCCGGCCCCCGGCGCACTCCAGCACCACCCCGTCGCCCTCCAGCACCCGGATCCCGGCGTCCTCGAGCACCTTGATCACCTGCGGCACCTGGTCGCACTGGTGGTCGTGGTTGCCGAGGACGGTCACCACCGGCACGCCGAGCCCGCCGAACTCGGTGGCCACGCACCGGGCCTCCGACTCGGTGCCGTGCCGGGTCAGGTCACCGGCGAGCAGCAGCACGTCGGCGTGCTCGGGCAACTCGTCCAGCGCCGGCCGGAACCGGCCGACCACGTCCTCGTCCAGATGCACGTCGCCCACGGCGGCGATGCGGATCACCATGGAACCTCCTCAGGGCAGTTGCTCGATCTCCGTGGGCGCCTGCGCGCGGATCACCCCGATGTCACTGGTGATCGGCACGTCCGGGAAGCGTTCGGCCACCCGGCGCAGGATCTCCTCCCGGCGGTGGGGGCTCTCCACCTCGCCGTAGAGCACGAGGCCACGCTCCCGGCGGACCACGGTGATGCCCTGCTCGGCCACGTCCGGATCCTCGGCGAGCATCCGGTGGATCTCCGCCTCCACGTACTCGTCGGGCGGCCCGACGGCGACGTCACGGTGCTCGGTCACGGTGTCCCCTCCTCCTCCGGGGTGCCGGAGCGCGGCACCACGTCCAGCCGGTCCAACAGCACCAGGAACGCCTCCGCGTACGGCGAGTGCTGCGTCTCCTTGCGTACCCGCTCCCAGTCGATCTGCTCCCGCAGCGAGCGGGCCAGCGGCAGTCCACGGGCGAAGTCGCAGTAGTGCTGCGAGAAGCTGAGCAACTTGTGCACCATCAGCTGGGTGGCCGAGAGCACCGGCATGTGGATCGCGTCGACCGGACGGACGACCGTGTCGGCGAACGTCTCCTCGGTCACCGGCGTCTCGATCGGCCGGTGGATCAGGTCCACCATCCGGCCGTCGTCGAAGACCTTGACCAGCCAGTCCTCCGGCGGTCGCTCGGCGATGAAGCCCGCCGCGACCAGCGACTCCAGGGCGCGGTCCACGTCGACCTCGCGGATCAGGAAGTCGACGTCGTGCTCGCTGGAGTGACCGCCGTGGGCGTACACGGCGAAGCTGCCGCCGAGCGCGAAGGGAATCTCTTCCTGCTTGAGCACGGCGGCGACCTTCTTCAGCGTGTGCACCAGGCTCTCGTCCCCGCGCTCTGCCATTGGCGTCTCCCGTCGATGGTGGTGGCGGCTGATCGAACTCCGGTACCCGGCTTTCTGGTTGGCCACACCTGGCAGGGGGCGCGGGTGGGGCCAACCGGGATTAGGAGGTACAAAACTCCAGGCCCGCGAGCGTGGTTCGGATAGCCTGTGCAGGGTGTCCAGATCACCGGAGGCACGGCGCGGCAGGGCCCGATTGCGCGCCGTCGCCCTGATCGGCATCGACGGCTCGGGCAAAACCACCCAGGCGCACCGGCTCGCCGACGCGCTCACCGCGGCGGGCCGCCCCGCCACCTACCACCGCAACGCCGGCGGGCGGCGCTGGCTGGGCCGCCTCGCGCACCGGCTCGGCCGCCCGGACGCCCAACGGCTCGTCGGGCGCAACGGGCTGCTGGCGGTGGAGTCCGTGCTGCGCTGGCTCGCCATCGCCGCCGCCCTGCTCAGTTGCCTGGCCACCGGTCGGGTCGCGGTGATGGACCGCTACTCCGCCTGCCAGTACGCGAGCATCCGCACCCACGGGGGGCAGCGCTGGGAGCGGCTGGCCCGGGTCGGCTACCGGATGTTCCCGCGACCGCAGGTGACCTTCCTGCTGGCCGTCGATCCCGCGGAGGCCTACCAGCGGATCGAGCGGCGTGGCACCGACCACGAGAGCATGCGGTACCTGACCGCCGCGGACACCGCGTACCGGGCCCTGCCGGAGTATCCGACCTTCGTGGTGGTCGACGCGGGGCGCTCGCCGGAGGAGGTCTCCCGGCAGATCCAGGACCACATCGCGGGCTGGCTCGCGACCGCCGACGGGGGCGGCGGCCGGCCGGTCGCCGGGCCCACGTCGCCGGTCGCTGGGCCCACGTCGCCGGTCGCTGGGCCCACGTCGCCGGTCGCTGGGCCCACGCCGCCGGTCGCAGGGCCCACGTCGCCGGGGGCCCGGCCCGAAGAGAAGAGCGGAGGGTAGGGGAAGAC